>JANOTC010000137.1:0-5260 GCA_031416175.1 Gammaproteobacteria bacterium | reverse complement strand
TGACACCGGGCGGGCGGTTAACCTGCTTAGCACACTCCGCGCCCAAGGCGTTCAAGTCGCCCTTGATGACTTCGGAACCGGCTATTCGTCTTTGGCCTACCTAAAACATTTACCCATTGATGTACTCAAAATCGACAAATCCTTTGTCGTCGATCTCGCCACCAGCGTACAAGACCAAGCGATTGTGAAATCAGTGATCACCTTAGCACGCAGCCTGAAGATGCAAGTATTAGCTGAGGGCGTAGAAACGAAAGCACAGTGTGATTTTTTGAGCCAACACGGCTGCGACATAATTCAGGGATATTTAACGAGCGTGCCCCTGAATCGCGATGATTTTGATTTATTTATGACCGGACGTAGCCTAGTAGTCATGTCCTAGGCAGCATTAGCGCAACGCAACGCGGCTGCTCAAAGTAGAAGGAAGGAGCGCAATGGAAATGCGTTTATGTTGGCTAATCGCGTTATTGCTACTCTTGGGTTGGGGCTGCGTGTCGGCATCGCCGACGTTAGAGTCGTCCACCTCTGACGCGGCTCTGAACGAACCCATTCAACCCGTCCCTTTGCCATTGCCGCGTGACGCGAAGCAACAATCTATTATCGCGCTCGGCGAACGCCTTTTTTCTGACCCACGCTTGTCCAGCACTAACACCACAGCATGCATTAATTGCCACACACTGAGCAAAGGCGGTGCGGACGGAGAACGCTTTTCACGGCAACCGTCGGGTGAACTCGCCCCGGTAAACACGCCCACCATCTTTAACTTACCACTGAACTTTCGTTTGTTTTGGGATGGTCGAAAGCGCACGCTAGACGAACAAATACGGACCGATCCGTTCGCCGATTCCGACACACATTGGGATCAAGCTTTAGGAAAGCTCAAAGCCGACACGCAGTACCCCGCCGACTTTGCCACGCTTTTCCCCGACGGCCTAACAATAACCAACATACAAAACGCCATCGTCGCTTTTGAAAAATCACTCGTCTTGGTTAATTCTCGCTTTGATCGTTATTTGCGCGGTGACTTAAAAGCCATTACAGACGCCGAAGCCAAAGGCTATTCGTTATTTAAAACCTATGGCTGTACCGCGTGCCACCAAGGCGCCAATGTTGGCGGCAATTTGTTCCAAAAATTCGGCATAATGGGCGACTATTTCAAAGACAATGGCCATTCAAATCATGCAGACGCTGGACGTTACAACACAACAAAGTTAGAAGATGATCGTTATGTCTTTCGTGTACCCAGTTTGCGACTCGCCACTTTAACCGCCCCCTACTTCCATGATGGTTCCGCCAAAACGCTAGAAGATGCCATTAAAGTGATGGCGAAATACCAGTTAGGTCGTCCGATTTCCGACGAGCACATTTCCCTTATTATCGGCTTCTTAAAAACGTTGCCAGGTGAGTACCAAGGCCAACCGCTTGGAACGGACAGTACGCCATGAAGGTTTTAAAGCAAAAGGCATGGATCACCGTATCCCTCATCACAGCTACGGTGGCCGTCGCCGCCCTCGGCTTTAACGCAGACCGCGCGCTGCCTCCGGAAGACTATCAGCGCACGGTGAGTCACATCAATGAAAGCCTTTATGTAGATTCACGTATCAACGAGGCTGTCTTGGAACGGCGCCAAGGACTAGACAGAAATTATGATTTAATTTCTGCCCTAGTGGCTCGTCAGCACGAGATATTAGAAGAATTCGAGGACGGCTCTACTCTAGCTCGACAAATAGCAGAGAGCAAGCTCAACGCAGACGTCACCACATTAACCGCCGCCGTGACGGCTAAAGAAGAAAGCGTAGAACGCTTTAAGCGACATTACGCGGTGCAGCGCAACTCATTCCAGTATTTGCAGATTATTATCGCTGAACTCGTCAAAACGGCAACAGAGAATCACCAGAGTGTGCTAGCGGTTTCACTGGACTCGCTTCTGCACGAAATACTGCTTTATAGCGTCACACCCAATTCACTAGACGACGAACGTGTCAGCGCCCTACTAAATAGCCTAGAAATCGCGCAAGAAAAATTGCCTCCAGACCTTGCAGCTAACGTGCATATTACGATCAAGCATGGACGCGTGCTTCTAACCGAAAAAACCGCGACTGACGCGCTCGTTCGACAAATATTAGCCCCGACTACGCGAATGCTTACCCAAAAGCTACTTCGCAACTATGAAACCTGGCATAAGCAGCGATCAGAGGTAATCCGAAATCATCAATATCAACTCTACGCCATCAGCCTCGTTTCCGCCATCTACCTGGCGTACATTCTTGTCCAACTCACTCGGACAAGTAACACGCTGAAGCGCAACCTACACGATTTGAGCAACCAAAAACTGGCCGTCGACGAGCATGCCATCGCGTCAACGTGTTCGCTTGGTGGCAACATCCTCTCGGTGAACGACAAGTTTTGCGCGCTGTCTGGTTATGATCGCGCAGAATTGGTTGGCAAGAAACACAAGGTTATAAAATCAGGCTTTCATTCACCGCCGTTTTATACTGAAATGTGGCACTGCATTTTGCGCGGTGAGGTATTCCATGGGGAAATCTGTAATCAGCGCAAAAACGGCTCCTATTATTGGATTGCATCCACGATTACCCCGTTTAAGGATGAGCGCGGCATCATAGAATACTTTGTTGAAATCGCCACCGACATCACCGCGCGCAAAGAAGCGGAGCAACGGGTATCCAGTCTCAATGCTACTCTCGAAAAACAGGTAGAAGAACGTACAGCGCAATTGGCTGAGACAAATAAAGAGTTAGAGGCATTTTCGTATTCTGTATCCCACGACCTGCGCGCACCCTTGCGCGCCATCAGTGGCTTTAGCGCGGCGTTAACCGAGGATTGCGCCAATCAGCTTGAGCCGTCATGCCTGGATTACCTTGACCGCATACGTGGCGCGAGTGAAAAAATGAATCACTTGATTGACGACATGCTGCAATTGTCGCGCGTCACGCGTGCCGAATTCGCCGCGACAACGGTCGATCTTTGCGCATTGGCACACCAAGTAACTGACGACCTACGCACCAGCAACCCCACGCGATCCGTCGAAGTCGTCATGCCAACTGACTGCATAGTGCAAGGTGATGCACGACTGCTAACCATTGTTCTCGTCAATCTACTCAGCAATGCATGGAAATTTACCCGCCACCAAGCCCAGGCCCGCATAGAATTGGGACGATTAGATCAACAAGGCGAAGCCATCTATTTCATACGTGACAACGGTGCAGGCTTCAATATGGCCTACTCGGACAAACTGTTCAAAGCCTTCCAGCGTCTGCATTCGACACAACAATACGAGGGCACCGGCATCGGCTTGAGCATCGTTCAGCGCATTATCCGTCGCCATGGAGGCCGTGTCTGGGCAGAGTCCGAAGAAGGTAAGGGTGCCACTTTTTTCTTCACGTTAGCCCCGCCACCCTTTACAGCCAATGAAGGTTTGGGATCAGCGTGAAGCGAAACGATTAGCGAAATAATGATGGAGACACCATGCGCGTAATTACCTTTCTAGCCATCGTTTTTACTATGTTTTTCACTTTCTCGCCTGTCGCGATGGCGCGGGAGCAAACCGATAAACCAACGCTCATTTTGGCGGTGCACCCATACCTCGCGCCCGACGAAGTAATTAAACGCTTTACACCCTTAGCCGACTACCTAGGCCAACAACTCGGCCAGAAAGTGCGCGTACGGGTTGGCCCGTCGTATGCCGCCCACATAGACGCGATAGGAAATGATTCCGTTGACATTGCCTTCATGGGCCCCGTCGCTTACGTTGAACTCTCCGCCCGATACAGCACAAAACCGCTACTCGCCCGCCTCGCCATTAACGGCGAACCCGTCTTCCGCGGCGTTATTATTGTGCGCAAAGAAAGCACTCTCAATTCACTCGCAGAATTAAAAGGAAAACGTTTCGCGTTCGGCGAAAAAGACTCCACTATGGGTACGATTATCCCCCGCCATATGCTACAACAAGCGGGCGTATCACTCGGCGATCTGGCACAGCACACCTTTATTACCGGCCATAAAAATGTTGCGCTCGCTGTGCTCTCCGGTAGCGCCGATGCAGGCGCCGTGAAAGACGAAATTTTTCGCGAAATGGAATCACAAGGTTTGCGCGTGCTAGCGACATCGCCCGCCATTTCGGAGCATCTGTTTGTCACCCGCGCCAATCTACCCAGCGCCCAAGTAGAGCAGCTTCGAAACGCATTGCTTGCGCTGAAAAATAAAGCCCATGGCGCCGACATTCTTCGTTCCATCAATGTCGGCGCCACCGCGCTTGTGCCGGTATCTAACAGCGACTACGCGAATTTGCGCGTGATCGTTAATTCTCTAGACACCAATGCTCCGTGAAAGCACCGCCGCCGCAATCACTGCTGGCATATGCTAGGCGACAATGGCTAACCCATTGCCTCATGCTCGTCTTGATTGCTGCATTCGCGACCTTTCTGTTATACAAGAATTTTACTAACAACCTGGCTAACGCCGATAGCGCCGACCAAAGTGAGCTGGCACTGCTCGGCATGCTCATAGACAAAGCCCTAAAGCAAGCACGCTTCGAAGACGTTGCCGCCACGCTGAATACATGGGGAAATCGACAACCCGATGTGAACGAAATCCGCGTCACCGCTGCGAATGGATTTCAGCTTGGGCAATATTTACGCCCGCACCCGGCAGAACACAAACAGGATTTATCCACTACACTCGAATACGGTTATCACGAATCAGCAACTCTTTACTTGTCGAAAGATCGTGACCTTATTTATTCATCTCGCGACACCCTTGCCATTGAGATATTGGCCGGACTTGCCGTCTTGAGCGTGCTCATATTAAGCCTCGCCTACCTGTCGATTCGGCGTCACGAAGCGACCCTCGCGTTAAGCGAGTTAACCGACCAACTCGAACAACGTGTGCGCGAACGCACCGCCGACTTGGAGGCGGCAAACCGTGACTTACGCGAGTTCAGTTATTCCGTTGCGCATGACCTGCGCACGCCGTTACGGGCGCTACACAGCTTTAGTGACTTGCTTGCACAAGACTACAGCGAGCGCTTAGATGCGCAAGGTCTGAATTATGTGCAACGCATACAATCAGCGAGCCAAAAAATGGCCGGCCTGATCGATGATCTTTTATACTTGTCCAAAATATCGCGCGAAGACGTGCGCCGCGCACCACTCGACCTGAGTCAACTCGTACACGAGGCAGTGGCGCACCTTGGCCCAACCGAACCCGCTCGTTCGATATCGTTCAAAATTGAAGAAAATATTAC
>JANOTC010000136.1:0-2658 GCA_031416175.1 Gammaproteobacteria bacterium | reverse complement strand
AACTTACGGCAGCCCACAGGCATAGCACTTGTGCGGGAATGACTGCTTCCGTCCAGGTTGTCCCATACAGTATAGTAATAATTGGATAAGCCATCAGCGCGAGCAAGCCATAGAACGGCCACGCCAGCGCGGTGACATGTTCTAGCATTGATAGATAAATCTTTTTAATATCCGCACCTTCGCGTGCCGCACCCGAAAAAAGTGGCAAGGCAAGCGGCGCGATAGCGGATGTCACTGCATAGTGGAATAATTTAACCGTGCCAATTGCGCGACTGAAAAACCCCACCTCATCCATGGATAATGCTTTGCCGATGATAAGTTCTGGCGCGGCAACACCCATTTGCTTTGTGATAGTCGACGCGCTCATCCAGCCGCCAAATTTTGCCACGTTTGACACGCCTGAGAAATTGGGACGAAAGGATAGCTTTCGATTGTTTAATATCGATGCCACGCCAACCCCCGCGACAACGCCAGCAACAGACGCCCACGCCATACTCATATAACTTAAGCCATACCAAGCAAGAAAAATGACGACTAGGGTGTGGCTCACTGTGCTAGCAAGGTTTACTTTCAACACTTTATCGAATTGAAAATCTCGCCGAAACAAGGCGATGGTAACGCTATTAAAAGGTACTAGAAAGAAGCTAATCGACAACACTTGCATCAATTTTTCGATACCGGGCTGTTGATAAATTTCTGCGATTGCCGATGCTGAAAAAAACAGGATACAGCCCAAGCCCCAACCAATCATCAGCGCCACCGTCATGGCGCTGCGCAAGTCTGCCTCGGTTAATTCTTGGTGTTGAATGACATATTGTGTAACGCCAAAATCCCTTAACAATTGAACGACCAACACCACCGCAGCGCCAACTGAATAAATGCCAATTTCCTGCGGCGTTAACAAGCGCGCCAAAATTATGGTGGAGACAAACGCAGCCAACTGTCCCAGGTATTTATCGACAAAAGAAATGGATAGTGAACGTCTGAGGTTAGACAAGTTGCTACTCTTCGTTACAGTTGAAATGAATCAACGCAATCGGACTAGACAGAGATCGAGCGACTCGAATAGTTTCGCAACATGCGCAACGCAAATTTAGCCGGTGCGGTGTCCCAAGGCGTGAAACGTGGCAGCTGCCAATAGTCACCATTTTTGCGCACGACGCCGGCGGACGTGGTCACCGCCGCCTTGAACCCGCAGTCGCGCACGATCTCGACATGGCGCTGCGTGAAATCTTTACCGGGAATGCCGTTAGGGTACGCAAAAAATTTAATTGGACGACCAACGACTCGCTCGAGGTTTTCTTTGTCCGTTTTGATTTGGTAGACGGCCTGTGCGTCTGCCTCACATCGAAGGATGGGGTGATCGACGGTATGCGACCCAACCTCCATTCCCTCCATCGCCAACTGCTGAACCTGAGTTTCGTTAAGCATCATTTCCGGGGATTGCGCGTTGGTACCGGCAGCATTCCTTATGTGATCAAGTAAATACTGCCTCTCCGCGAGTGGACGATATTTTAGGTCTAGACTCAGCTTTTCATAGGCTAACGCTCTGGCTTGGTCTGTTGCGATCGAATGTCTACCAAGTTGTATTGGGCTTAAATCCAACACCTTTTGTGGAGTGTGACGCAACGCAATACGCAGTATTTCGTGCCACATGCATTGACCATACAGATACCCAGAGGAT
This sequence comes from Gammaproteobacteria bacterium, assembly GCA_031416175.1. Lineage (GTDB taxonomy): Bacteria > Pseudomonadota > Gammaproteobacteria > S012-40 > S012-40 > JANOTC01. The sequence continues at coordinate 974 of JANOTC010000136.1, read as the reverse complement.
ATAAAAAATGTGGCCGAAAAGCCGATATCTTTTAGAATTGGGACAACAAACGAGACATCTGCCGCGTAGCCATCATCGAATGTGATAGCAGCGGCCCGCTTCGGCAATCTGCCCTCAGCTAGTAAGCTCAGCCCCTCTTCCAGCGACACAACTTCCATATTTTTTTTCAACCATTTCATCTGCCAGTGAAACACCTCCAAGGGCAGATCGCCGCCATCCATGGCGCTGACTTCCGGTAAAATTTGATGATATTTGAATATGTGTAAGGCGCGACGGTCTGACGAAGACAACAATAGATCGCCAACGCCCCGAAAAACGAGGCTAGACAAATCTTCTAAAGCTGAGCTTCCCAAGACGTTAAGCACCCTTTGCTATATGGCCAGAAAAAGAGCTTTGTTTCGGTACAACCAACGAACTGCTCCCCGCGAGATGCCCTTTAACAAGTTGTTGGCATATCACCGCTAATACAATTAGCTGATAAAAGTAGTCGAAATAAGCCAGACTCAAAAACGCACCACCGCTCGCATAGGCGATGATACACAGATACAGCGCCGACGCTAAATTGTTTATTCGTTTGAGTTCAGGCAGGTGCTTTGTTTCTTTAATAGTTCGACGTAACAACAGAATGGTTAAAAGCCCCAGCATGAGAAACATAAAGAGACCAGGGAAACCCTCCTCCGCAAGCACTTGAAAATAGATACTGTGGGCGGCGTGGTGGTCATCTGGATTAGGCGCGTAGATTCTAAATGCCTCTTTTGTGAAAGCACGAAGCCCTGCACCCATCGGTTGATCAAGCGCTACGTTCCACGCAAACTCCCAAGCATTTAATCGCCCTTTGGCGGAATCGTCCTCCTGATATTGACTGATGGTCGACATGCGGTCGAACCATTCTGCAGGCATAAATTGCAAACTCGCACCTAACACAACGCTCAAAACCAGTGAAAGCAAAATTCGCTGCTTAGCCCGCCATATCA
>JANOTC010000135.1:0-2364 GCA_031416175.1 Gammaproteobacteria bacterium | reverse complement strand
GATTGCGGAATCCGAGCGCCAAATGGCCGCACTTGAACAGCACGCCGTCGCGATTGATATCGCGCAGGCAGAGAAATCGGCGTTAGCCGGTCGTCTCAGTCAAATAGAAAGCGACTTGGTCGCCGCCAGGAATGACGCGATCACGGAGCGAATTGCGGCTGAGGTGGCGCGAACGGAACTTGCCACGGCGAAGCATCGATTGGAAGCCATGACACAGCTTAAATCCGATCTTGACCGGCTTCATTCGCAATTTGAGCAGGAGCGCCAGGCGCGCGTGGCGGCAGAACAAAATGCGGCCGTATTGGCGGCGAAACTAGAAGCGGAAGCGGTGGCGCGCGGTAAGGTCGAGATTGCGTTAGTTGAGGCGATTCGGCGTGGTGACCTCGCCGCCGAACTTCGTGGGCAACTCGAAGCGATGAAAGTGACGAGCAAAGGCTGAGTGACCGAAAGTGACCGACACCGACCGCGTGACGGTGAAATTGGCTATTTTTGCCCATCCCCCAAAAATGTAAAAATAGCATTTTGTCAGTACAATGTGGCCAAAAATAGCATTTGGCGATGATGGGAAACGAAGCTTGGCCCTTAAATTGTCCAAATCACAACTCAAACACGCTAAGAAAAAGGGCACGGTTCACTAAGGTACTGTCATAGCCCGCTGCCTATCACTCAACGCCTTCAATTAATTGCCGTTTTCCGGTTGACATAGGCTCGTCTACTGGCACCCAAAACACACCGTTTTTGAAGCGTGCCGTACCCTGATTTAAACTGTGCCGCATTTATTACGGAATTTTTTCCGTGTCAGGCAATCTGCACTAGAAGATGCTTGCCAAGCACGTTAGCGGCAGCCTCGATTTGGTCTAGCTTTGAGGCGTGCCGCAGGTCAAACAAACGATCAACTTGTGGCATATGCCAACCCAGGCGGCGGGCGAGTTCTGCCTTCCTGATCCCCTGATCCATCATCGCCTGATACACGCCCAACTTGGCGCATTCCAACGCCAATGGACGTACGGTTTTTTGTCCAGCTGCCGGCTGACTGGCGACGGGTAGCGGTTTGCGAGCATCAACATAGAACGACAAGCCGGTTTCCAGTGCATCGATAGCGTTCAGCAGGGCTTCATCCTCATCGGCACCGAAGGTGATGGCTTCGGGCACGTCGGCAAACGTGACCAGCACGGTGCCGTCATCGGGGGTCAAGGTCGCGGGGTAGTCGAACATCATTTTCTCCTTCACTTCACCAAACCAAGCTGTCGTTTGATCGCGGCTTCCAGCCCCTTACCAAGCTCGGCAGTGCCGTGCATGGGGAGGGAAGACTGCTTGCCGTTTAGAAACACCTTCAGGTGCGAGCCCTTACCGGGCTGGAAAGTCGCGCCCTGTTGCTCTAGCCATTTCTTCATCTGCTTGGAGTTCATGCGTGAAGCCTAACATAAGTGTTGTGTTTGTCAAGTAAAATGCAACATTTTTGTTGTTTTTTGCGCTGCCGTGATATCAGGGGTCCGGGGAGCAGCGGAACGGCCAACCGACTTAAGCCTGTCGCACGGGCTTGAAAGCCGCCGCAGCAAAGGCTTTGCCACGGCCACTCTTGAAAAAGACCGCTTGTGAGACGCTCAATATTGACGGTCACAATCCCGATGTAGTGGGCATTTTCGGCGCTCAAAACGCGTTCTCGAAACGATTTTTATAAATTTTCGCCTGACTATGAGTTCTGAGAAGGATAGATGTAGAGGGCTGCAAACATCCGACGTCGTGCCTGCAAACATCGGCCATTTCTGCCCACATTATTTGATTCTATCCGAAGCCCTCTGTCCACATTAATTGAGAATGTGCCTGCAATCATCCGCTCCTGCCTGCAAACATCCGTCGCCTGCCCACATTATTTGAGAATATAAATTGGCCAGAAAATTGGCTTTTTTGGCGTTACAGCGGTAACCCGGCCGCTAACATCCGATCCCGCAATTCGGTCGCGCGCACCGGATCCAGCTGATTACTGAACAACGCCTTTACTTCGGCGGGTTTCGCATCGAACTGTTCGACGAGATCGCGCAGGCGGTAGCCGTTTCGCGTGAGCGTCGGCTCCAAATCATCGAGTTGGTTGGAAAGCGCCGCCTCGACCAAGTCGGTGGTTACGGGCGATCCACCTGTCCGGTAACCGGCTTCGAGAGCTAAGGCGATATGCATCTGAACTTGCAGCGGCGTCCGTAATTTCGCCGCCAACAGATCAATGGCTGTTGTGGCCGACCGAAAACTGACCCACTTATAGGGGTTGTGCCGACCCAAAATTGACCCAGGTGTTTTACTTGTCCTGCCTAATTTTTAGGCAGGAGTTAATAGGTGATCACTATGGAAATGGTAGGCAAGATTCGACGG
>JANOTC010000134.1:0-10620 GCA_031416175.1 Gammaproteobacteria bacterium | reverse complement strand
TACTCGTGTCGGTAGTCGCACCGAGATCAAAAAATAGGGAGCTGCTGTTTCGTGTATCAACATAGGACCCATCCGGCATACTGGGCGCACTTGACGACGCTGTCGCGATATTGGATTGTAACCAGGCCCGAACCGCCACCGCAAAGTAATCGCCCCAGCCCTCGCTCCAGGCAAGGCGAAGATCGGTCGTGAGCTTCCCAATTTCGTGGTACCCGCCAAAAGAATCGTCACGCGACAATCCATCCGCAACAAAATGTCCGAATTCATGCCAAAGCACGTCGTCGTCAAACTCATCGGAGTCAAAAATGCCACGACTGTCGACGCCGTTAGCCACGTAAATCCCTTCGCCATTGGGGCACTCTTCGCTGGCGCCGCCCGTGCAATAGACCGTGCTATTGTCACTGTTAGGCTGCCAAAAGGCCGTCAACCGCTCTGGCAAACTGGCCCCTTGCGCACTGACCATTTCAAAACCGCGCTGCATCACATCTAACACATTGAAGGCGCCGTCCGGCTCGTCTAGGGTATTCGCTGTTAGCGAGAGTTCGGTGGAATCCCAGGTAGCGGCCTTGGCGAGTGCATAGGTGGCGTTTGCGTTGTCAGCGACGCGCGCTATGTGCGTTCCTAATTGCGTTTGGCTCTGCGCAAGCACACGCACATAAAAGCGATTGGGCCACACTGCGCCTAAAGCGTATTCACCTGCGTTGTTAGAATGCGCGCTGACCATAACACGGCCTGTTTCATCCAATAAATCGACGACGGCATTGCGGATTGGCTTGTACGATGAATTTCCGGTGAAGCCATTGGCGTCATATTCTTTGTCTTGGTAACGGGCGGTGCCGACGACTTGGCGATCACTGACTTGAACTTTAACCTCGCAACGCGCGCTAAGGCCGTTATTCGTCGCGGTGATGAAGGCGGTTCCAGCTTTCTTGCCCATCACTTTGCCTTCGGCATCGACGCTAGCGATTTCAAGGTTGGAACTTGACCATGTAAACTGCGCGGGCAGGCTTGCTCGTGGCGCACCGTTCGCGTCAGTGCCGGTAGCGCCCAACACGAAATTAGCGCCAATTTCGCTGACTAAAACGGCTGACGGGTTAAGTTGAACTTTAACGACGGCAGGCTCGGAATCACCGTTGCCACAAGCGCCAAGAAATGCCGCTAGCGCCAGCAGCACGATGCGACGTAAAAACAGTGACATTAGGGAAGCGTGTATTCGCGGATGGGCTGACCGTCGCGCAATTTGCGCTGGAACGGCACAGAATTGGTAGGCGCGATGTGGGCCTGCGCTTTTCGTCGCGCGCTAGACAATTCGTAACGACTACTGACCTGAAACATCACTTCCTGCGCAGCACCGACCCGTGCCCGTGCGAGGATGGCGCCGGTTAACGTGCTGGGTAATTGCGCAGAAAACTCCAAAGTAACGGGCTTACCGATCTGCATCGGAATAAGCGTTTTCAATTCTCCGGAGAGCAACGCAAGGCCAGGCGGCAAATCCAAATTCACTTCCACGCGCTCGAAGTCTGTGCGTGACTGCAGCGTTACGCTAAAGGGAAATATTTTCCCGGCGACCGGCGTTTCGAGGCTGTTAATGCTAACCGTTAACGGCGACATCGGCTTTGACCAGGCACTGCCCGACGCGCCGACCAAACCCACCAAGGCGGCAAAGAAAATTAGGCTACGCACTGTGTTCATCATTCTCACTGCTGAATTATTCGGAGGCGATAGCTGCCATAGTTTCCCGCCGACGCATAGGGAGGAAGATCCTGCGTGGTGGAGACTTCCACATAATACGTCCCGGAGACCGGCGCGACAAATGTTGTTTTTGAGGCCAATGCCGTCGGCGTGTTTCTCACGCGGAACTCGCCGCAGGACGAATCATAACTGTTGTACAAGCGTGCGTCGAAATCATCATTTTGTACCGCAACGCCATTGAGCATTAAGGGCACTTGTTGCGGGGTGAGAATACGCAATTGCGTGTCGGCGCCGTTGCGAAGGTCCAGGGTTTCGACCGTGTAACTCTTGCCGCCAATGGCGTTGATGGCGACGACGTCTTTATCTACGCTGCCATTGTCGCGATAAAGCGTGTGTTTTTCGTCGCTGCCAATGGTAATAAGGCGCGCCGGATTCGGACTGTCGTCTGGCTCCATCACATCTTCTTCATAGTAAACAAGTCGTGCGCGCAATATCGCACGCATGAGTCCCACGTCGATCACGCTCGGATTAAACTGGTTGCGCCAACCGTCCCAAAGCGCTTCTAAGTTGATGGGGCTAGTGGTCGGTCGCAATTTAAAATCTTGTGCCATAACAGTCCATAGCGGCGCCATCTGGAATTCATTGCTCATGTCCCAGAGTATTTTCGCGATGGAAACTTCGTTGGTCGCGTAGGAATATTGTGAACTGACGTTGGCGACATCCAGTAATATCTTCACGACGCCGCCGTCGGTGTCGATGTAGGTGGAGGCTGGCACATCAGCCGTGGACGACAATAGACCTGCGCGCCGGGAATCTGCCACCAACCAACGTTTAACCGCCATCGAGAAGAAATCACCCCAGCCTTCGCTCCAGGCCAGGCGCATGTCTAAATCGGTACTTTGTAAGAAATGGCAGCCGCCTTCGGAGTCGTCGCGAGAATTCTTGTCGACCAAGAAGTGGCCAAATTCATGCCATAACACGTCGTCGTCAAACTCGTCGGTGTCGCCGAATCGTTCGCTATTGACGTAAATTCCGGCCCCGTGCACGCAATACGTGGCATCATAACCGGTGCAATATTGCGTGCCTGAGGCAACCCCTCCTTCCCAAAACACGCTTAATACGGGGGAGTTCGCGCCACTCAAGGTATGTGCAAACTGGGACGCGGAAATTAGACTGTCATAGATGTTAAATGCACCGGCGGGCGAATTTAGCAAAGGCACATCCACAGTTAATGTTGTAGTCGCCCCTATGATAGATAAGGACCGACTCACGGCGTAAACAGCCGAGGAGTCATCACGCACTTTCACATCCATGCCGCTGATTGAATCGGATTCCGCCATCACGCGAATTTTATGATCTGACGCAAAAGGCACGAGCGAAAATAGGTAAGCGCCCTGCTCGTCCGTTTGCGTGGTTTTGAGCACGGCACCGGCACCATCCACCAGGTCCACCTTGGCGTAGCGCACGGCTTTGTAGGTGGGTATGGCGGTATCGACAAAACGTTCTCTGTTATACATTTTGTCTTGATAACGGATTGTGCCAGTAACGGACGTGGTAGGTCCAACGACGACCACGACGCGCGATGAAACGGTGGCTATCGTGACCACAATGGCGGTGGAGCCTGTCGCGACGGCGGTCACGCGTCCTTTATTATCGACTGTCGCAACGGAGGTATTTTCGCTAACCCAAGTTGCGCTTGGGGCGTTGGCCACTTGGTCGCCTTGCAAAGACGTCCCGACGGCAGATAACTGAGATGAGGTGGAGACGGGCCACAATTGCACGGCAACGGGTGTCACACTCACTTTTTCTAATTTCGGCGGCGCACGGGCAGAGCCTTCTCCAGTGTCATACCAGCAACCCGAAAGCACAATCGCGAGGGAAAGCAGTAGCAGACATCGTCGCCAAAGGATGTTTGAATTGGTGCCAAAGAGCGCCGTCGATGGCAAACGTTTAGGCATTGATAAGCATGTCCGAGTCCTAACTCGCCTAGTTAATTTGTAGACACCCCGTTTGCCACAGGGTGCGCGACGCTGGCCGAATTCAAGCTGAAAGTGCCAAATGCGTCTAGAAATTCTTTGTTGTTAGCTTTTAGCCTCAGGCGCGTCTAAACCGCGAAATTTCCGCCGCAATAGAATGTAAAAGCAAGACACGTGCCGCTACTCCACGTTTTATGGCTTCTTTAGGCATGCCAAAAACAACGGATGTTGCCTGATCCTGCGCCGTGGTGGGCAGGAAACGCGGATTTGCACGCTATTTTTTGCGCGTAAAACCTGAGTGAAATATGTCCACCAACATTCGAGGTTCCGTGGCCAACTGGTCTGGGTGCGCTTGGGCTAACAGCGCGGCCGTGTTATAACCCCAGGTGACAGCGACGACGGGAATTTTCGCGGAACGGGCCGCCTCAACATCGCGCACTTCATCACCCACATAGACCATCGGCGCATCTTTGAAACGGCGCCGCAACTGCTTAAGTAGGCGACCCTTGCCGAAGAATGCTGAGGCACTATGAATTGACTCAAAAAACTCTAGTTCATTGCGTTTTAGAAATTTTTCTACATTTTCGACGCTGTTAGACGTGACGACGTGCAGCGAGTTGCCTTGTTCCACGAGGGCCGGAAGCATTTCGGCAATTTGTGGGAACGGAGAAATTTCGTCAATTCGCGCGCCGAATTGGCGCTTTGCTGGGCCAATTAAGCGCGGAATTTGGTGCCATGCCACGCCCAGTTCTTGCAATACGGCACCTGCCGGTAAGCCTCTTAGGCGAAAACCCGCTTCAGGGTAAACGATGCGTAGTCCCGCTGGTCCGGCGATTTGGTTCCAAACACTGAGTGCAAGCTGAAAACTGTCGGCCAATGTCCCGTCAAAATCGAAAACAATATGGAGTCTGGATTTTTCCTGATCCGTGGCCATTCACACCAATCCCATAGTTAAAGGACAATTCTACAGGAAGATGTAATAAGAAAGTCTTCACCTTATGTAAGACTGGAAACGCACGTTAGCGGCCATATAAGTGGTTTAGTTCACGTAAACGCTCCGCCAATCCCGCGCCAACTTGATTCCATTCAAAGCGCCAGTGCCAATTTCCCACTGTGGTGCCGGGCGTATTCATGCGGTGGGAACCGCCCAAGCCCAGCACGTCTTGCATGGGAAGAATGCAAAGGTCGGCAACGGACGCGCTCGCACAGCGTATTAATGACCAAGGCATGGCGTTGTGTGTATCACCTAGATAGTCTAATACATGTTGACGCAATTCATTCGACAGCGAGTTAAACCAACCGACGCTGGTATTATTATCATGGGTGCCCGTGTACACAACACTGTTGTGGACGTAGTTATGTGGCAAATACGGATTGCTGGCGCCACCTTCAAAGGCAAATTGCAGAATCTTCATGCCAGGCAGTTTAAATTGATCACGCAAAGCGATTACTTCGGGCGTAATCAGCCCTAAATCTTCGGCGATGACCGGCAGATTTTCGCCAAATTCTTTTTGCATGGCAATGAACAAAGCGGCACCCGGCCCGGGTATCCAACGACCGTTAATCGCTGTCTTTTCCTGCTGTGGAATTTCCCAATACGCTTCGAAGCCACGAAAATGATCAATTCGCACTTCGTCGTGTAACACAAGCTGCGTGCGCATTCGTGTTAGCCACCAGGCATAGCCGTCGGCTGCCATGCGCGCCCAATCATAGAGCGGGTTTCCCCAACGTTGCCCGGTTTCGGAGAAATAGTCAGGCGGCACACCGGCCACGACGTAGGGTTGGCCGTCGCTATCAAGTAAGAAATAACTGCGCTCTACCCACACATCTGCACTGTCATGGGCGACAAAAATGGGTAAATCGCCAATAAGCCGAATGCCCTTTGAATTGGCATAGTGTTTCAACGAGAGCCATTGCGAAAAGAACAAATATTGCTCAAAACGGACGATTTCAATTTGTGTTGCGAGCTCGGCTTTCGCCTTCGCTATCGCCTCTGGATCACGATCGCGTAGTGGCGTCGGCCAGTCACACCACGCACGTTGCTGGTAATGCGCTTTCAGCGCCACATACAAGGCGTAGTCATCCAACCACGCCGCATGGGCAATGCAGAACGCTTTCCACGCGCTTACTTCCTCGCGACTCGAAATAGTTCTAAACCGCATAAATGCGTGCGCCAATTGACGCCGTCGCTGCTCGGCAACGTGCAGCTCATCCAAATCACAGGCGTCGAGTTCGCCTCCCGACAACCAACCCTTTTCACGTAGTAACGAGAAACTAATCAGGAGTGGATTGCCCGCGTGCACGGACAAACTTTGATAAGGGGAGCCATCGGAATGCGTTGGACCGAGGGGTAATATCTGCCAAACGCTGAAACCCGCTTCCTTTAACCAGTCGACAAAACGATAGGCGTCAGCGCCCAATTCACCGTTATATTCGCCCCCCGGTAATGACGTTGGATGAAGCAAGATGCCGGCACAACGAACCATCAATTAACTCCGACCATTCTGTTTGGGCACCTGACGCTGTTAATCAAACTGGATGTTAGGTGCCGGGCGCTTTGCCTGAACGCATAACGCCACCCCCTGCCGGTGCGCCACCTCCGCGACTAATGACGCGATCAAGATCGGGTGGCAGCGGTTCACCGAGCATGTCATACAATGTGGCGAGATGACGGCGAAAGAGATGGTCAAAATCCGCAACAGAGTCAGAAGGATTATAGTCGCCAAACCACCAAAACCAATCCGAACCTTCACAAACCGCTAATTGTCGTTCTACCCGGGCCAGCGCTTCGCCTTTTAAATGGCGCTGCTTAACCACGCGGTCGAAATCTTTTTTGGCGGTGCAGAGCATATCCCAGCCACGGTTTTTGTCTTTGTCGCCTATCCAGGTGGAAAAAGAACCGTAAACCCAACTGCCTGCCACCATTTTATCTAACGCCAATGGCTCGCATTTTTCGGCGATGACATCCGCGAAGGTTGTCATGCGCAAATCGGGATGACTGCTGAGCTTCTTGTACAAAGCCGACAGAAAATAATAACCGTTCTCTGGATAGTGCTCCCACGCGTTTTCACCATCCATTATGATGGACACCACCGCGTTGGTACGATCCGGACAGGCCTTGGCAATGTTTTCGAGATTATGGATCAAGTTATTGACCGCATCATCAGCATGCCACGTTGAATAGGTAAAGCCAATTAAGTCGGACAGTCCGTCGTCGCGAAAGAAGCAATTAACCTTGCTGCCTTTTACGTGATACGGGCGATTTACGCAGCCGCCGTTAAGTGCCTTTCGCAAAATAGGCGACGCCGCAAGGCTATTTCGCAATACGTTTTCGCCACTGGCAACCCATTCAATGCCATGCTTGCCAAAAATGGCGATAGACTTTTCACTCACACTCCCTTCTGAAGGCCAACAGCCTTTTGGACGGAAGCCGAAGTGTTGCTCAAACACCCGCAAGCCTTCTTCCATATGCCAATGCGCCCTTGGCCCGCCGCCAGGATAATGTTGCGCCGTCGGCAACGTCACCTCGGGCATCGCGTCACGCGCAGACTCAAAATCCAATAATAAGGGCACGATGGGGTGCGCATAAGGCGAAAGCGATATTTCGATTTGACCACGCTCCGCCAGCGCACGATATCGCGGAATAACACTGTCCATTAACTCGGAAATGATCGTAAGCATCACGACGCGATCTTCGTTGACGTAAAATCGCGCCTTATCCATCAATTTCTTGACGCGCGGGTCTGTTCGTCTCACCGTTTCACCGAGCCACGCTAGGTGATACCACATGAGCAAATCATGCAAATACTGATCGCTGAGATATACCGCCGAACTGGCCCGCTCCATATTCCACTTGGCGATATCCGCCAACTCCCGATAGACCGGGTAACGGTTGATGAAGCGCGGCTCGTTTGAGCGTAAACAGGCACGCATTAACGTTAGACGTTGCACAGAATCTGACGTTAATCCATTGGCCGCCAATCCTGCCAACAAGGAGTCTCCAAGCGCACGACCGTCACTGAGATGATCGCGCAAACGCATGGCGTAATCATCTATTTGTTCCAACAGCGTGGGCGCAAAATTGATGACGGCGCGCGCATTAGGTTCGGCCTCAAGCAGCGCCGCCATGTCGATATAATCTTTGATCGCATGTAAATACGTCCAAGGCAAATGATACGTGCCTGTTACCGGATCCCGGTATTGCGGTTGGTGCATATGCCAACACAACACGACACGCATCGGTTGCTCATCGGACATGGTGTATTTCCTCTCCAAACATTTCTGGCGTGACTAACACTACGCCACCGGGGCTAACGTAAAAGCGCTTGGCGTCCATATCGTGATCTTCACCGATGATGGTTCCATCGGGCACGTGGCAGCCTTTGTCTAAGATAACTTTCTTAAGTCGGCAGTGCTGACCAATGGTGACATTGGGCAAGATGACCGCGTCTTCAACCGACGAATAGGCGTTGATGACCACATTGGAAAACAGCAGTGAATGTCTAACCAACGCACCGGAAATAATGCAGCCGCCCGACACCATGGAATCAACCGCCATACCCCGGCGATTCTCATCGTCGAACACAAATTTGGCCGGCGGCAACTGCTCTTGATAGGTCCAAATCGGCCAATCTGTATCGTACAAATTCAATTCAGGCGTAACACCAATCAATTCCAGATTCGCTTCCCAAAACGAATCGACCGTGCCGACATCGCGCCAATAGGCTTGGGTGCCGGTATCACTATTACGAAACGGATAGGCAAATACGCGGTATTTCTGAATGATGGACGGAATAATGTCTTTGCCAAAATCGTGCGACGAACCAGACGTATCGGCGTCTTTGATTATTTGCTCATACAAGAAATCAGGATTAAAAATGTAGATGCCCATCGACGCCAACGCCATATCGGGTTTGCCGGGTATCGATTCTGGATTAGCGGGCTTTTCCTTGAAACGCACGACGCGTCCCGTTTGCTCGGCACTCATAACACCAAATGAGGTGGCCTGCGCCACGGGCACTTCCAAGCAGCCCACGGTCATGTCCGCCATTTTTTCGACGTGATAGGCGAGCATTGGACCGTAGTCCATCTTGTAAACATGGTCACCAGCCAAAATGACGATATGGCCCGGCTTGTGGCGACGAATAATATCTAAATTTTGGTAAACCGCGTCGGCAGTACCCGTGTACCACGAAGTCTCGATGCGTTGTTGTGCTGGCAACAACTCAACAAATTCGCCTAATTCCGCACGTAAAAATCCCCAGCCGTGCTGCACATGGCGAATTAACGAATGGGATTTATATTGGGTAACAACCGCGACGCGACGGATGCCCGAGTTAATGCAATTGGATAATGGAAAATCGACGATTCGGAACTTTCCGCCAAATGGCACGGCGGGTTTGGAGCGCCAGTTTGTTAAATTGTGCAGACGTGAACCGCGCCCACCTGCAAGAATAATCGCAACTGCATTTCGAGTTAGACGACTAACGAAACGCGATGTTTGAGCAGCCTCCACTATAAATTCCCTCCTAAATTTGCATAGGCCAATGCACACACATCGTCTAAGGATCCAACCCCGTACTGAGCAATTCCCGGACCGTATTAGACGAACTCACTCAACAAAAACTCACACTATATACAACGGCCTAGAATACCATACAATGCATCATGAGCTCTCTACAGAAGTGTGACCATGATGAGTAAGAACGCGTCGCCAATTTCCGATCCGGTGCAAAAAATTATTGATGCCCGTCATCACGACCCGTTTGAAGTATTGGGTAGACACGACGAGTCCGGCGACATGGTGGTGCGTGCGTATTTGCCAAACACGCGTGAAGCCGTGATCGAAGAAACCGGCGCACAATTACAGCGCATTGAATACACCGATTTGTTTTTCTGGCGTGGCCAAGCAACAAATTTACCCGAACATTACCGTCTGCGCCGCATTGATCACGGTGGCCGTGAAATCACCCGCCATGATCCCTACACGTTCCCCCCCCAAATTCCTGACTACGATCTTTACTTGTTCGGCCAAGGCGATCACTGGCACATTCACCGCTTGCTCGGTGCGAACCCTTGGTGCGTTGATCGCGTTGAGGGCGTGTTATTTGCGACATGGGCACCCAACGCCGGCCGAGTCAGTGTCGTGGGTGATTTCAATCATTGGGACGGGCGCGCGCACCCGATGCGCGTGCGCGGGGACACCGGCGTATGGGAACTCTTTTTGCCTGGCGTTCACGCCGGTGATCTTTATAAATTTGAAGTCCGAAATCGCGCCAGTGGCGCCATTTCCGTCAAGGCAGATCCTTACGGCAAGCATTTCGAAATGCGCCCTGGCAATGCCTCGGTGGTTTTCGGCACGGCGGAACACGCGTGGTCAGACCATGCGTGGATGGAACAACGCAAACACAGCGATTGGCTGCATCAGCCGCTGTCTATTTACGAAGTTCACCTCGCTTCCTGGCGGCACGGACCCAATGGTGGCTTTAAGAATTATCGGCAACTCGCAGAAGAACTCGTCGCCTATATTGTGCCACTCGGATTTACGCATATCGAATTACTGCCCATTACCGAACACCCTTATGACGCATCATGGGGCTACCAGGCGCTAGGTTATTTTGCACCGACCAGCCGTTACGGAACGCCCGATGATTTTCGTTATTTTGTCGACTATTGTCATCGCCACGGCGTTGGGGTTTTCCTCGACTGGGTACCTGCTCATTTCCCGACCGATGCGCACGGACTCGCACGGTTCGACGGCACCGCATTGTATGAGCACGAAGACCCACGCGTCGGCGAACATCGCGACTGGGGCACCTATGTCTTTAATTACGGACGCAACGAAGTCCGTAATTTCTTGCTGGCCAGCGCATTGTATTGGCTCGAAGAATTTCACTTGGATGGCCTGCGCGTCGATGCTGTGGCCTCTATGCTTTATTTGGACTACTCGCGC
>JANOTC010000133.1:0-5168 GCA_031416175.1 Gammaproteobacteria bacterium | reverse complement strand
CCCAAGATCATGCAGCAGACTTCGCGTTAGACCGATCACTCTTTGAGTGGATGTCATTCTGGAAAAAACCAACTGACGATGAACAATCCGTGCGCGCGACGTTGGGACGTCTATTATTTTCGCAAGACGACATCGACAAATCGGTAAAGATTATTTCCGGTGGCGAACAGGGCCGTATGCTGTTTGGCAAACTGATGCAGCAAAAATCGAATGTTCTAATTTTAGACGAGCCGACCAATCACTTGGACATGGAGTCCATTGAAGCGTTAAATACGGCGCTGGTGCATTTTCCGGGCACCTTAATTTTCGTGAGTCACGACCGCGAATTTGTATCATCGCTGGCAACGCGAATTATCGAATTGACACCTAACGGCATTGTCAACTATAACGGCACGTATGACGACTATTTACGCAGCCAAGGCGTGGAAGGCCACCCCACTTAGTAACATCAACCCGACAAACGAACCAAGGCCATGAAGCCTTGGTTCGTTTACCTACTACGTTGCGCCGACAACACACTGTATGCGGGGATAACCACCGATGCCGCCCGGCGCCTGCAAGAACACAATACGGGTGGCCCTCGCAGCGCGCGTTATACCCGCAGCCGTCGACCGGTGGAATTGGCGTACATTGAAAGCGCCCTAGATCGCTCAATGGCAACAAAACGCGAAGCGGAAGTGAAGAGACTCAGCAGGGCAGAAAAACAAACACTGTGCGCGCTGAATGCAGGTAAAAAAATCTTTTAACCGAAAAGACTATTTCGCTTAGACGCAACTGCTAGATTGTTCACTTCCGGCTCCAAGAACGGCACCATGTCGACAATTTGCCGACCTTTCTTTTCTAACAATTCGCTAATTGCTTCTGGATTAATCGGTCGGCTCATCCAATAGCCTTGTCCGTAATGACAACCCATTTCGCGTAGCGCCTGGAACTGGTCCTGCGTTTCAATGCCTTCGGCAAGAGACGTCTTTTCTAATGATCCCACCAGCGCCAAAATGGTACGCACAATCGCCGTATCATCGCCGTCAGAATTAATTCCATCGACAAACGATTTGTCGATCTTAATCTTGTCCGCCGGAATTCGCTTTAAATAGCTCAGCGACGAATAGCCCGTTCCAAAGTCATCAATGGCAATGCGCAAACCTAAATCTTTGAGTCGGCCCAGTGTGCGTACGCTCATTTCCGGATCGTGCATCGCCGCACTTTCAGTAATTTCTAACTCAAATTGCGAGGCATGCACTCCACTATCATGCAGTGCCATCGCCACTTTTTGTTCTAAGTTGGGGTCTTGAAATTGGCGCACCGACAAATTAACGGCCACCCACAAACTATAACCTGCGTCGTCCCAGAGTTTTAGCTGCGCGCAGGCGGTACGCATCACCCATTCGCCGATGGGAATAATTAAACCGGAGTCCTCAGCGATTCCGATGAACTCTAGCGGCGGATGGAATTTGCCGTCCGCCGTCTGCCACCTTAGCAAGGCTTCCACGCCCACCATGTAGCCGTTCGACATATCCACAATCGGCTGGTAGACCAACTTGAACTCGTTATTCTTGATCGCGTCACGCAACTGGTGCTCAGTTTCAAGGCGCTTGCGCGCTTTGTCGCCCAGCTCACTTTGAAAGAAGGCGAAGGAACTGCCGCCTTTACGTTTCGCTTCGTGCATGGCGGTGTCGGCATGCTTGGTGAGCGTTTCTATGTCAGCGCCATGATCCGGGTAAATGGCTATGCCAATGGACGGGGTAATTTGCAGTGAGCGCGTCCCCGCATCAAGCGGCATTTTAAAAGCAGCCAACACCCGCTCGGTGATGGCTGCCGCTGCGGTGACATTGCAGCCTTGAAGCAAAATCATGAACTCGTCCCCGCCAAAGCGGCCCAAGGAGTCACCACCCCTTAATACGCTCTGGATAGCTTTGGCCGCCGCGACGATAAGTTGATCACCGACCACATGACCAAACGCGTCATTAACATCTTTAAAGCGGTCGAGGTCAATGAACAACACCCCCAATTGGCGAGGGTTAGCATGGGCCGATTTAATGGCTTGTCGCACGATATCGTCGATCGCAACCCGATTTGGTAAGCCCGTCAAGGCGTCCCGCATCGCTTGATCCAACAACTCACGACTGTGCGACTTTTCGCGCAGGGTAACTCGATAGGCGCCAATCGTGAAAATGGCTAAACCAATGGCGAGACTCAAAATAATCGGCGCATTGTGGCGCCACCATTGCCCGGCAATATAAGACTCGGGCACGGAAACATACGCATACATATTGGCCCGCGCCAGCCGCTTAAACGCGCCAATGCGCTGCCCCTCTTGCGTCGACCAAGGTGACACACCACCAAAAACGCCAGAGTCGATGCCCGGACTTGCCGCAATCATTTTCGCCGCTGGGCCTTCGGAAAGCTGGCCATAGGGCGATTTGCCGGGCGTTGCCGGCCAACGCACTTGTTGGTAGCCGTCGTCTCTCAACAAGCCAATAAAGCTGGCGGGGGGTACCGGCAGCTTATGTAAGAACGTATCATCACGATCCAAGGGGACAGCCGCCTGCACCAAAAACCGGGGATTCCCTTGTGCGTCTCGCACTGTATGCCGAAACGCAAAACGCCAAACCCCGAGCGCCTTGCCAATCTCTGGCCGATTCACGGTGTAGCGCTGAGTACTATCCATATCCGCCATAAGCTGGGTAATGTAAAGCGGATCCGATCTGAAGTTCGGCAATGTTTGCCCGGGCTTTACGCTCGTGTTGATAAGCATGTCGCCACTTGGCGAGAAAACCGCCATGGCACCGACTTCGGCATGGAGCGCTAGAAACGCCATCAAATGAACGCGCGCCCGCTCAGGATCACTCAAAATGTCAGCGCGATCAAGCAGTTGCCCTAGTGGCTCCAGGCCATTGCCGACATCATCAAAAAAAGATTGTGATGCGGAGGCCAAAAACCCTGCCAAAATGACTAGATTTTCCTTAACGTCTTGCTGTTCCCGCGTCCAGCTAAAAACGCCATACGCAGAGGCCGCCAGAACGCTTCCAAGCACAAAGGCCGTGAAGGCTTTGCGCAACGCTTGCGAAAAAGGGGAACTGACTGGCATCAAGACTCACGAATTGTAAAACTTCTAACTTGCTTATCGGCACCTGCAGAGGTGCCCTTTAAGCAGCGTGATCGTGAATTCAGTAAGTTACTCGCTTGCCTGACCTATGCCGAAAGCCAGGAACTCAACGTGCGCCAGAGCCTACGCGCGCTTAAGCGCCGTAGAGGTGTTCTTCCCAATAACAAAAAGAAAATTCCGTTACATTCTTGGCGCCCACCGTGAGTGTGTCGATCACGACGTCGGTTTCACCGTCAAGCACAGTTAACGTACCGTCAGTGTGGTTTGGAACAAGCACATACGGCGTGACCGCACCAAGGCGACGGAAAGCAAGTGGCCGACGACCGCAGTCCGCTGTCCCTACTTTCACTTCTTTTTGCAGCACCAACTCTGGCAGACACGTCGCGTCGTAAATCTGTAAAACGTTCATACGCAGGTTTTCTTTTTGCTTGCCCTTACCGGTCGAGGCCGAGGTCACATACAGCTTCTTGCCATCACTCGAAAATCGGTAGCAACTCAAGTACACGTCAGGCACATCCAAAACGCGCACGACACTGCCGGTGGTGACATCCAACACGCTGAGGCGTCCGATCACATGTTCCGCGTTGCCTTTGCGATCCGCCCCTTTGCCAATGACATAACGACCGCACGCGCTAATGAGTAAATTGCTACTGACTGGCATCGCAATGGTTTTTTCGACCGCAAGCGTAGTTGGGTCGATCACGAGTATGTATTCATAGCCATTGCAGAGGCAATAAACCTTGCCGCTGAGCGACGAGAACACCATGCCATGAGGGAACGCTTTATTGGGCACAGTCGCCTCACCCGATTGCTCTAATTTTGCATCGGCGAGATTGAGTGTATTCAGAACTTGAAGGTAAGTTGAGGTGTCCGCGGGATCGTAACCTACTACGGACAAGGAGCCATCATTTAGACTGCAGATGAAGGCGCGCTGGGGGATTTGACTCTGCTGTGCGGTCGGGCCAACAAACGTAATCGTGTGGTGCCCGCGTCCAACGCAAAGCGTCGCCTGCAGCTTGATGCCACCAGCGTGGCCACCCATCACCATGACCGATGCCCCTTCTCCGGCACAATGCACGATATCGTTGCCATTTTCATCACCGTCATTGGTATACCAATTTAACGATTTATCGGCATCGCGATACGCGTATACGGGAAAAACGTCTTCAGGCGGGGAATACGTGCGAGAAACGTGTTTGCTCAATGGGTCCATTAATACGGCGCGTGATTGGTCATCAACGGCAAGAAACAACGGTCGATACGGCTCTTCTAAACCGGTCGCCGCCGCCTTGCCTAATCGCCTTACCCGAAAATGGCCAGCCGAAAAACTGACGACAGACACATCGCCATTTGGCCCGTCTCCTGAGTAGCACGCGAAGCTCCAATCGTTTGCGGTTTCCGCAGACATGATTATTTCTCTCCCTTAAACTTAAAGACTCCGCCACAAAAATTTGAAACGCATTCAATACGCTGCGATGGGCGATCATAGGCTAATGGAATGTGGAGACGCAACGAAAAATGGAGCGCGTCACCCAGCGAAAAAAAGCGCAGTGTGTGCGAATACAAGACAGCGGACAAAGACTTGCATTAAACTTATGCGCAATGTGACATCAACCGCTGATTCGATAAAAGGAATTAACCATGGCATTACTTGAAGCCGGAAACCGCGCCCCCAATTTTGAGCTAAGCAATGACGACATGCATCTCACCAGCCTGAGTGATTTTGCCGGTAAGAAAACCGTCGTGCTCTATTTTTATCCAAAAGATGACACGCCCGGCTGCACCACGGAAGCAATCGAATTCACCACGCACCAAGACGCGTTCGAGAAAGCGAATACGGTCGTTTTAGGCGTGAGCCGCGATGATTGCGTGAGCCATGCTGCATTCAAAGACAAGCACGGCCTGACGGTGATGTTGCTCGCCGACACGGAAGGCGAAGCCACCCAAGCCTACGGCGTCTGGCAAGAAAAGGAAAAGGACGGCGTAAAGAAAATGGGCATTGTCCGTTCGACGTTTGTAATTGATCGTGAAGGGATTGTTCGTCACGCTTTGTACAATGTCC
>JANOTC010000132.1:0-9883 GCA_031416175.1 Gammaproteobacteria bacterium | reverse complement strand
GTCTTGGTACAAGCCTTACCCTGGAAATACGCATCCTACCGAGAATTATGGGGAGAAATATAAGACCCTAAAAGGCGGCTCGTGGTGGAATTGTTCTTTTTATCAGTGCGGCATTTCAGCGCCTACTTACAATCGTAGTTTCTTTTTACGTGCCACTAAAAATGCGAGTTTTGGCTTTCGTTGCGCCAAAAGTGCGCCCGATACCCGTTATATTATTGGATTAAATTATAGAGAGCCAAAATGAGGACAGGTGTTAGTATGATAGCCGTGCTGTCGGCGGCATTGGGGTTGAATTGGAGTGTTGCGACGCAGGCGGCGGACGCCGTGCATGCCAAGCAAAAGCCGTTGGTTTCCAAGCCAGTCAAGAGTGACGGTGCGGAAATGATTCACATTCCTGAGGGCGACTACGTCATCGGCAGCAATAAAATTGACAAGACCGACTTTGGGCGGGAGTTCGGCAACACCAAGGCTTGGTATTTAGACGAGCATCCCGAACACAAAGCGCGTTTGCCTGCGTTTATGATAGACAAATTCGAAGTAACGAACACGCTTTACCGCGAGTTCGTTAAGCGCGGCTATAACCCACCTGAAAACTGGTTGGATACGGGTTACATTGTCAGTCTGCGACCCGAGAAATTAGATAAGCTCGATGTCGAGCAAATCCGCAAGCTGGCTGTGTCGCGCTTTAAGTTAGATGTCGATGCGCGCACCTTGTCCAAAGAAGATTTGCTGGAGGCCATTAAAAAACGTTGGGACGCGATGGGTCCATTACCTGTTACGTACGTGTCCTGGTTTGACGCGGACCAATATTGCAAATCGGTCGGTAAGCGATTGCCGAAAGAAGTGGAGTGGGAAGCCGCAGCGCGTGGCACTAAGACAAATGAATTTCCGTGGGGCAATGATTTTGCGCCGGGCAAGAGCAATACGGGTGAAGAAGATTGGGAATACGGCGTCTCGCCCGTGGGATCGTATCAAACAGATATGTCGGAATTTGGCGTGTTAGACCTCGCGGGCAACGTGTCGGAATGGGTCGCGGATTGGTACAAACCCTATGCAGGTTCGGACTATAAATCGGATAATTTTGGCGAGCAATTTAAAGTATTTCGCGGCGCTGGATGGGGCGGAAGTAGCGGGCATTACGCCTTAGAATTGTTTCAGCGTACGGCGTATCGGGCAAATCTACCGCCGGATGCAGCCAATGCCGACTTAGGCTTTCGTTGTGCTGCCGATGTGCCAAAATCATCGACAAAAATTCGCCAAGCACCTAAGAATTAGTGTTAGTGTCGGCGGGGCAGATAGGCTTTCGTTTCTGCATGTTCCGCCTGGCCGACGCTAACAGGGTCTTCATGGATAATGACGTCCGCTCGGCCAAACGCGTTCGCAATGGCCACTTCAATGTGATCGGCGATGGCGTGCGCTTCGTGAAGCGGCATATTGTCGTCCAATTCGATGTGGAGCTGAATCATCGGAATTTGACCGGATTGTCGCGTGCGTAAATCGTGGATGCCGCGCACGCCGGGAACGGACAAAGCGATTTGTTTTATTTGCAAACGTTTCGCTTCAGGCAGTTCATGGTCCATGAGCAAATGGAAAGCGTCGACACCAATTTTCTTGGCGCTGTAGAGAATATACATGGAGATGAGAATGGCGAGCCAAGGGTCAGCCTGTGACCAGCCAGCGCCGACGAGTAAAAGCGCAAGTAACGTGGCGCCATTGCTGAGAAAGTCAGTCACAAAATGCAATGAGTCTGCACGAATGGCGGTCGAGTGTGTTTTCTTGATAACGTAACGTTGCAGTGCCACCAGCGCGGTCGTGACAACCATGGCAAACACCATGACGGCAATGCCGATGTCGACTTGACTGAGTGTGGCGGGGTGGAGCAGCCGATCAATGGCTTGGATAAATAAGAAAATCGCTGATCCAGCGATGAACGCGGATTGAGCAACGGCGGCTAGGCTTTCCGCTTTACCGTGCCCGAAGCGGTGTTGTGAGTCGGCGGGCGCCAGCGCGTAACGTACCGCGAGCAGGTTTATGAACGAGGCGGCGACGTCCATCAAGGAATCGACGAGCGAGGCAAGGACGCTGACAGATCCAGTTAGAAACCACGCAACGCCTTTTGCGCCAACCAGCAGCAAAGCAGTGCCAAGCGACGCATAGGTGGCAATTTTTAGCAGGCGAGCCTGGTTACCGGGCGTGAGTGGAGTAGATGGCTCGCTCATACGTTCCTAGTATATCGACACGGAGTTAACACGGACCATGACGACGCAAAAGCACGTTACCACAGTGGATATGATACGGCACGGCGAACCCGTCGGCGGAAAAAAATATCGCGGTCACCGCGACGACCCTTTGAGCGAAAAAGGTTGGGCACAGATGCGTACGGCTGTAGGCGATATTTCCGTCTGGGATGCGCTCGTCAGCTCCCCGCTAGTTCGTTGTGCCGCGTTCGCCGAAGCGCTGTCGACCAAGTATAGTTTACCGCTCACCTATGACGCGCGTTGGAAGGAAATCGGTTTCGGCGTGTGGGAGGGTAAAACAGCCGACGAAATCGCCCTTGAAGATCCGGCGGCATTGCGGCAGTTTTTTGATGATCCGGTGACGTTTTGTCCAGAAGGCGCGGAGCCGTTGGCGTTGTTCAATCAACGTGTTGTGGAGGTATTCAATGAGTTGCTTGTTGCGCACCGAGGACAACGCGTATTGGTCGTGGCGCATGCGGGGGTAATACGCATGGTGCTACAACACGTATTAGCCATTCCCTTTTCGCATGTGTTTAGAATTGATGTGCCCAATGCCGGTGTTACGCGTTTTGAGATTTATTCGGATGAAACAGGCGCGCATCCTAAGCTTATGTTTCATGCGGGTTCTTTGCGTTGATTTAGCTGCAATGTTGCCCGTCTGCCCCGCCGATTCTGGCTGCGCTCGCCAACTCCTGCTAACATTGTTGAATTGAAATACGGTTTGGCGTATACTTCGGCCCCCGTAGATCTACCTCTACTCCTTGCTTTACCGCCGTGAATGTTCGCGTGCGGGAAGCTTTTTAATCCATAGGGAGCCTCATGAGACATTACGAAGTAGTATTCCTGGTTCATCCTGACCAGAGCGAGCAAGTTCCGGCGATGGTCGAGCGTTATCGCGCGATGATCGAAGCGGATGGCGGCAAAGTTCATCGCTTTGAAGATTGGGGCCGCCGTCAATTGGCGTACATGATCGCCAAAGTGCACAAAGCGCATTACATCCTGATGAATATCGAGTGCACCAACTCGGTATTGACCGAATTGACCAGTGCGTTCCGCTTCAATGATGCCGTATTACGCCACATGTTCACCGTGCGCGATGCAGCCATCACCGAGCCTTCCTTGATTGCGAAAGCTAAGGAAGAGCGTGCCGACGACCGTCCCCGTTTTAGCCAAGCCGACGATGACCGTCGTGGCGATAGCGACGACGACCGTCCACGCGCCTAAGCGCCAGATACGAACTGAATTGAATTTGGTCAGGAGATAAAATAGTTATGTCACGTTTTTTCCGTCGCAAAAAGTTTTGCCGTTTCACGGCTGATGGCGTCAAAGAAATCGATTACAAAGATCTTGTTACGCTCAAGAACTACGTTACCGAAAGCGGCAAGATAGTTCCTAGCCGTATTACGGGCACGAAGGCGCGTTATCAACGGCAGTTGTCTACGGCCATTAAGCGCGCGCGCTTCTTGGCGTTGTTGCCCTATTGCGATGCGCACGAGTAAGGCTTGATACTGGAAATCATTCAACCGCTACGCTGGTTGGGAGAGTAAGGTCGGCATGAAGGCGCTCGCGAGCTATGTGATGCGGGGCCGTCGGCAGGCCGGATTGCTTGCAGTGGCGTTTGCCGTGTTAGCAATGATATTGCCGCCATTGAGCAATGTGAGTGGGGCCATTGTCGCCCTGGTTACCTTGCGCAGGGGCTGGCAGGAAGGCCTGCTGGTTTCCGGCATTGCTGTGGTGGTGGTTGCTGGGTTGGCTTACATCGTGTTGGGAAACCCTTTACTGGCGCTGGTGTACTTTGGCGCTGTGTGGCTGCCGGCGTGGGGTTTAGCCTGGGTGTTGCGGGCGACCGTTTCATTGCGGGCGGCGCTTTCGGTAGCAACGGCAGTTGCGCTGGTGGGCGTCGTTTGGGTCTATGCGATGCTTGACGATCCGACGGCTTGGTGGAAAGCGACGTTAGTGTCTGTTTTTGATCAAGCCATCGAGCAGGCGAAAACGGCTGAGATTACCGGTCTGCAAGATATGCTCGAAAATGCGGCACCGTTTATGACGGGCGTGGTGTTTACGGCGTTCTTGCTGAGTCTGGGTCTGAGCTTGTTTTTAGCCCGTTGGTGGCAGTCAGTGCTTTACAACCCGGGAGGATTCGCCGTTGAATTCCGCGCATTGCGCCTTCCCAAAGGGGTCACCTTGGCAGGCGCCGGATTGTTTGTGGTTGCGCTGTTCTCGGGCGGTGGCTTAGCGGCAGATATGGCCGTGGTGCTGCTTGGCTTTTTCGGTGTCATCGGGCTGGCCTTAGTGCATGATTGGGTTTTCCAGTCCAAGCTCAACGTAGCGTGGTTGATTGTTCTGTATTTGATTTTGGGGTTTGCCGCACCCCACTTAATGGCGGTGCTGGCGCTGGCAGCGATTGTGGATGCCTGGATAGATATCAGGCGATTCTTTAAAGTCGCTCCCGGCAACTAAATCAAATTTCTATAATTTTTTCGAACTTGACGCGAAAAGGTGTGTAATGGACGTAATTTTGCTAGAAAAAGTACGAAATTTGGGCGGAATCGGCGACAAAGTAAGCGTGCGCCCTGGTTTCGGACGTAATTTCTTGATTCCTAATGGCAAGGCTGTCAGAGCAAGCGCTGACAACTTGGCGAAGTTTGAAGCCGCACGTAGCGAGCTTGAAGCGAAAGCAACGCAAGCGCTGATTCATGCGCAAGCGCGCGCTGCGCAATTTGCAGGTTTGGTCGTTCGCATTGGTGCGAAGTCCGGCGACGAAGGCAAGTTATTCGGTTCTGTCGGCACTCGCGATATCTCTGACGCTGTCACTAAGGCAGGCGCAGAAATTTCGAAGCACGAAGTGTTGTTGCCGAACGGTCCTTTGCGCCACATCGGCGAATTTGATATCGACTTGCAATTGCACGCTGACGTGAAGACCACGGTGAAAGTCGCGGTTGTTGCTGAATAGTTTTTGCTGATTCTCTCGGCAACCATTGGGAGTGGGCTACGCGGCGCGTAGTCCACAGGCGGCGGCGTGTGTTACATGCCGCCGTGCCCGTCTTTTCTTTTATTGTCGATGTTAGTGGCAGCTCAGTCGTTGGCGTCATGCTACGCAGTTGCGCGAGTCGGCGGTGACGGCACGCGTACTACACATCGGTTCTAAATTACATGGCTGAACGGTCTACTCAACAACGTGGATCATTTGATCCCCAAACCGAAGCACTTCGTGTTTCTCCGCATTCGGTAGAAGCTGAACAGTCCATTTTGGGCGGGCTAATGCTCGACAATATGGCGTGGGACGAAGTCGCTGATCTCATCCTCGAAGACGACTTTTATCGTTACGATCATCGCCTTATTTTTCGCGCGATTGCGCAGCTTGCCGAACACAGTAAACCTTTCGACGTAGTCACGCTTTCCGAGTGTCTTGATAACGTTAATGAGCTGAATAATGTCGGTGGGTTGGCGTACTTGGGTGCCTTGGCCAAGAACACGCCCACATCCGCTAACATCAAAGCCTACGCGGGGATCGTGCGCGAGCGCGCGGTGTTGCGGCAATTGGTGACGGCAGGCGGGAAGATAGTCGAAAGTGCGTTTAATACGCAGGGCCGCCCGAGCAGCGAAATTCTCGACGAAGCAGAAACGCAGATTTTTGAAATTGCCGAAAAAGGTTCGCGCGGCAAAAAAGGCTTTGTGGTGATGAAAGACTTGCTCACCAAGGCGGTTGATCGCATCGACACGTTGTTTCAGCAAGACAACGCGATTTCGGGCACGTCGACAGGCTTTTCGGGTTTTGATGAGTTGACCTCTGGGTTGCAAGCGTCAGATTTGATTATCGTGGCTGGGCGCCCCGCGATGGGCAAAACCACCTTCGCCATGAATATTGCTGAAAATGTCGCGTTGCAGGCGAAATTGCCGGTCGCGGTATTCAGTATGGAAATGCCCGGTGAACAATTGGCGATGCGTTTGATCTCGTCAGTGGGTCGCATCGACCAACATAAAATACGCACAGGCAAATTAGCCGATGAAGATTGGCCGAAACTGACCCATGCGGTCGGTGAGTTGGCCGAAGCGCCGTTGTATGTGGATGATACGCCCGCGATGAGCCCGAATGAGTTGCGTGCGCGCTGCCGGCGCTTGACGCGCGAATGCGGCAAGCTGGGTTTGATTGTGATCGATTATTTGCAGCTCATGCAGGTGCCGGGTAATAACGAAAATCGGGCCAGTGAAATTTCTGAAATCTCGCGCTCGTTAAAAAGCTTGGCGAAAGAATTGAACGTGCCAGTCATGGCACTTTCACAGCTTAATCGCAGTTTGGAACAGCGGCCTAACAAGCGACCTGTCATGTCGGATTTACGTGAGTCCGGCGCTATCGAGCAAGATGCGGATTTAATCGTTTTTATTTATCGTGACGAAGTCTATAACGAAGATAGTCCCGATAAAGGCACCGCAGAAATTATTATTGGTAAGCAACGTAACGGCCCCATTGGCATGGTACGGCAGACGTTCTTAGGTAAGTACACGCGTTTCGAAAATTACATTCATAACGTCTATGACAGCGGCGAATACGGATGACGCGCTCTGCGGTCGCTAACATTGATGTTGCAGCCGTTCGGCATAATCTAACTGTTGTTCGCCACCTTTCCCCGCATTCTAAAGTGTTGGCTGTTATCAAAGCCAATGGTTATGGTCATGGCATTGTTCGCATTGCGCGGGCGCTGTCCGGTGCCGACGGTTTTGGCGTGGCGCATGTCGAAGAAGCGCTAACATTGCGCGCGGCCGGTGTAGACATTCCCATCGTTGTATTGCAAGGTTTTAGCGATCCGCAAGAATTGCAAACGATGGTGGAGCATCGCTTGCAAACCGTGGTTCATCTCGCTGACCATGTTGACATGTTAGAGTCAGTCAGCCTGGCTAGCCCGCTGATTGTTTGGCTAAAAATTAATACAGGCATGCATCGCCTCGGTTTTGCGCTGGAGCAGGCCAAAGCCGCTTGGCTAAGGTTGCGCGCTTGCCGCAATGTGTTAGATATCCGTTTGATGACGCATTTCGCTAACGCCGATGTACCCGCTGATGCATCTACTTTGCAACAAATTCAAGATTTTGAGCAGGTAACCCACGATCTTCCTGGCGAGCGTAGCGTTGCTAATTCGGCGGGCGTACTGTTGTGGCCGCAGAGTCGTTTGGATTGGGTGCGTCCTGGCGTGATGTTGTACGGTATTTCGCCTGTGGCGGGTACGTCGGCCGCCGCGTTGGGGCTGCGTCCGGCCATGACCCTGACAGGGCGCGTGATTGCGGTGAATGCGGTGCAGCGTGGCGGGCGAGTCGGTTATGGCGGTGACTGGGTTGCCAGCGTAGATACCGTTGTCGCGGTCGTCGGGATGGGGTATGGCGACGGCTATCCGCGCCACGCCCGCAATGGTACGCCTGTGTTAGTGAACGGTGAGTTGAGGCCGTTGGTGGGGCGTGTGAGTATGGATATGTTATGTGTTGATTTGGGTCCGACACCGAGTGCGCGTGCGGGTGATGCGGCGGTGGCGTGGGGTGTTGGTTTGCCGGTCGAAACGGTCGCTGAATGTGCGTCGACTATCCCTTATGAGTTAGTGTGCAAAGTGACGCCGCGCGTACAAATTGTGGAGCATGGGCATGGCCAAGGCTAAAGCGTTTTACGCGTGCACGGCGTGCGGCGGGCAGGCACCTAAGTGGGCAGGCCAATGCGGGGATTGTGGCGCCTGGAATACCATGGTTGAGACGGTCGCGACCAGTGTCGAGCCGAGTGCACGCAGTGAACGCTTTGCCGGTTATGCGGGCACCACGAGTGAAGTGGGTCGCGTTATGGCCTTGGACGATGTCGAACTCACTGTCGACGCGCGCGTCAGTACAGGCATTGGCGAATTAGATCGCGTGTTGGGCGGCGGGCTTGTCTACGGCTCGGTCACACTCATTGGTGGTGATCCTGGGATTGGCAAATCGACGCTGTTATTGCAGGCCTTGGCCAGCGTTGCGTCAGGGAATCGGGTTTTGTACGTGACGGGCGAGGAGTCGTTGCGGCAAGTAAGTCTGCGGGCGCAGCGTTTAAGTGTTCCGTCGGGCGGCGTGCGCTTGTTGTCGGAAACACGTGTGGAAGCGATTATTGAAGCGGCGCAGCGCGAAAAGCCGCAAGTGATGGTGGTCGATTCGATTCAGACGGTCTATACCGATTTATTGCAGTCCGCGCCGGGATCTGTGGCGCAGGTGCGCGAAAGTGCAGCGCAATTGGTGCAGTTTGCCAAGCGCAGTGGTGTCGCATTATTTTTGGTGGGACACGTTACAAAAGAGGGTGCCATCGCGGGTCCACGTGTGTTGGAGCATATGGTCGACGCGGTGCTGTATTTCGAAGGCGAGTCAGGCAGTCGCTTCCGTCTAATACGTGCTGTGAAAAATAGGTTCGGCGCTGTTAACGAATTGGGTGTATTTGCAATGACGGAAAAAGGCCTGCGCGAGGTGACCAACCCGTCGGCCATTTTTCTTTCTGCGCATGAACAACCCGTCGCTGGAAGTGTAGTCATGGTGACGCGCGAAGGAACCCGACCATTGTTAGTCGAGTTGCAAGCCTTGGTGGACGAGAGTCACATGGGCAATCCGCGCCGCGTCACGGTGGGTTTAGATCAAAATCGTTTAGCGATGTTGTTAGCCGTGTTGCATAGGCACGGCGGCGTGGCGATGTACGATCAAGATGTGTATGTCAATGTTGTGGGCGGCGTTCGCGTTGCTGAAACAGGGGCGGATTTGCCGGTGTTAATCGCCGCGCTTTCGAGCTTTCGCAATCGGCCGATGCCGCCGGAGTTAGTTGTGTTTGGCGAAGTGGGCTTGGCCGGTGAAATTCGCCCGGTGCCGAGCGGGGAAGAGCGGGTGTATGAAGCGGTGAAGCAGGGCTATCGTCGAGTGGTGTTGCCGAAAGGTAATGCGCCTAGGAAGTCGATTGCTGGGGTGGAAATTATACCGGTTTCGCGGTTGTCGGAGGCGTTGGCGGCGGTTTGAGAGTTGGTACCGAGCGTTTTTTTGACAGAGGTGCGTAATGCGGACTAATATTAGTACGCATATAGGTACTAATTGGAGTGCCCGTTATTAACACTATCCCATCGCAAGATATCAAGCGCCGAGGCATTGCGGTCGTGGACGAGGCGCTAAAAAAAGGCCCGGTGCATGTTATTAAAATCAATAGCCCGCAGTATGTCGTTCTCACAGTAGCGGATTACCAAGCGCTGTTAGATGTGCAGCAGGACGCTTATGTCGCGCCATAACGCCTTACGCACCATCGTCAAATTGATGAATGAAAAGATTCGCGAAACAGATTTTCTGGCGCGTTACGGAGGGAGGAATTCGTCTTGGTGATGCCCGGCGCGGACTCCCATGCCGCCTTAGCATTCCCCACATCTATTCCTCGCACAATCCACATCTAACACGCATTAAAACCACAATGCCCTCCTTAATTCTCGATTTCATGAAGGCGGTTTCGGTCGGGGTTGCGGTACAAACATCATGTAGGCCATCGTGATGTCATCCATCCTTTGCAGCCCACGCCACATGACTTCCGCACCCGGTTGACCGTCAGACTTACGACCCAAATGCCCACCTAACGTCGCGACCAGGGTCACGACCTCGCCTAGGGTCGGCGTGCTGGT
>JANOTC010000131.1:0-1772 GCA_031416175.1 Gammaproteobacteria bacterium | reverse complement strand
CGCTGGCGGCGTCACCGCGCCGACCTATGCCGAGCTCTATGCCAAGAAATCACGCCTCACTATATCTAGCGGTTGTGTGTGACAACCGGATAAGCACGGATTCATGTAAGTCTTTGAGTAAGTGGATGTGCAAATTATTGCATATCCGACCGATCATCGGCTACAATATGCAATAAGTTGCATATGTCGCAGAAAAGGAAATTTCCCATGAATGAGTCCACTTTTTTCGCCCGTTTTACTCGCGCGAACATTCACGTTGAACAAGATGACAAGGGGGCTGCGTCCGCAGAACAAAATTTTCAGGACCCGCTCGCCGGGATTGCGCGTTCACTCACTCACGAATACGACTATACGCCTAAAATTGAGGGTGCACTGCCGCCGAAATTGCGAGGCACACTGTATCGAAATGGTCCCGGGCTATTCGAACGGAACAATGTGCGTCGTCGTCATTTGTTAGATGGCGACGGCATGATTCAGGCGTTGGACATAGGTTGCGATACCGTGCGTTATCGCAACCGATTTGTTCGTACAGAAAAATATGTTGCGGAAGAGAATGCTGGGCGTTTTCTCTATCCCACTTGGTCGACTCTCGCGCCAGGCGGTTGGTTGCGCAATGTCGGATATCCGGTCAAGTCGCAGGCGGGAGTGGTACCGTTCATGCGAGACGGAGCGTTGCTCGCCTTTGACGATTTCGGTTTGCCTTACGCTCTCAATGCGGACTCACTAAACACGATGGGTCCCTTCAAGCCCGGCCGCCAAGCTTCACTTAACAGCTATAATGCGCATAGTAAGGTTGACGGCGTAAGCGGAGACTGGATTTTGTTCGGTCAGGGTTATGCACGTCACATGACTATCAATGTTTTGATTCTTGGCAAGAACGGTGATGTCAAAAAACGGTTGAGTGAACAGGTTCCACGCTACACCTCTATACATGATTGTTTCGTTACTCATCGCTACGTTGTATTCAATCTACATGCACTTAAGTTCTCTCCCTACATGATGTTGCTCGGATTACGTAGCATCATTGACAGCTTCACGTGGGCACCGCAAATGGGTAACCTGTTATTGGTGCTTGATAAAGAAGGTGTGGAAGCACCGCGTTATATCGAAGCGCCTGCGGCATTCATGTGGCACAGTTTAAACGCGTACGATTTCGGCGACGACATTGTCGCGGAATTTGTTGGTTACGATAACCCAGATCACTTCATTGGCGCTAACGCTTCACTTTCCGCGATCATGGTGGGTCGCCAAGGAAATGCTGTTTATCCGGGTACTATTAGGCGTTATGTCATCAATCTAAAGAAACAACGTGTCAATGAAGAAACATTGGCGCACGAAAGTTATGAGTTTCCGATCATTAATCCGCATCGGCTCGGCCACAAACATCGCTACGGCTATTTTACTTACTCAGGTGGCGCCGCGTTGCAAGATACAGGAGTCGCCCGATTTGACATGGAGAGTGGACGCCGCGAATTGTTTGATTTCGGCTGCAATTTTTTTGTAGGCGAATCCATCTTCGCTCCTCACCCAGACATGATTTATAGTGGCACTGAACTGGAGGAGAAGGGCTGGCTGCTTTCGCAAGTATTCGATCTGACAACACAGACTTCATTTTTCGCTGTGTTCGCAGCGGATCGCCTCACTGACGGCCCCATTGCGCGCATATTGCTAGAACACCACGTGCCGATTAGTTTTCATGGATACTGGCGCGCCCGATAAAATACATCGATTTCCCTACACCTCCACCCACAAGGTCGGTAATACTATCGAGC
>JANOTC010000130.1:0-5039 GCA_031416175.1 Gammaproteobacteria bacterium | reverse complement strand
TGCAGGACGAATTTTAAAGCATAAATCGACCGAGCGGAGGCTGGCTAATCCTTCGCCAGCACCGCGCCAGGCCAATATGATCGCTTATGTTAGCGATTCACACCCCGTCCCCATCAAGCCAAAGCGGGAGCATTATGTGATCATGCAGCCTGTGCAGATCGCTCGCCGACCGGAAGAACGATACCAAAAAGATCTGAAACAAAACTGAAAAGAAAATGTCGCAACACGTTAGTGTGCGCCCGCCGCCCTGCTGTCTTTTACGGCCAAAGGCTTTGCCGTCTTGCTCTCCGCTATGCCTAAAAAAATATGGCGATAACACACATAGACAAACGCACCAAAAATCGGCAGCAGGAAAATGGCTAAAAACGGCGTTTTCGCCATGGCCAGTAAGAACAAGGCCGCCCACGTAAAAAGAGACATACTCATCGGCAGCATATTCAACAGTATCGCTTTTTGGCTCAGTGCTTTCGCCACACTGTATTCAACATCATGAAAAAGCATGAGTGGAATGGAAAAAAACGTTCGCAAGGAGAACATAGACAATAACAAGAAATATAACATTCCCGCGCATATCTGCGTCAATACGCCAGCCGGTGCGTCTTGTTCGAAAGCCATGCGATCAGCCAAGGCCTGACAAGCCTGCACGAAAGTCTCGGTTCTGCCTGGATTCAGACTTACACCTAACATCCATAATCCCGCGCCGATCAAGAACGCCAGCAACGCTAATTTGACAAACGACTTTTGAGAGCGAAATAAGAGACTTGCATCGGCACTCGCACTCACCCGTTCGCTGTGATCGGAATGGTGCGCCACCATAACCAGCTCAGCCAGCACATACACTAACACCACGGAGCAAAATGGCAGAAAGGCCGCGAGTAGCCAGACCCCTGACGCAACATCTGAAATAGACATCGCCGCACGCAATGCCGCGTAACTCGCGAAAAAAAACGCCAGTAACGCCGCCAAAAATCCAAGCGGCCTACGCCCAATGAGCTTTACGCTCTCTCGCATCCACGACCCAACGCTTTTGAGTTCAACCCGCCTTGGCTGAAGAACATCCATTTTCCTGTCTCCGACAAAGATTGACGACCTTTTAGAGCCTCGCCCTATTGGCTATAAGTTATATACCACTATAGATCGAATGGATAATTTGGGCAAGCCACTTCTCAGTGTTTGCAGCGTCGTCATTTCGCCCGAGCGACTAAACTTTCTCGAATTTGTGCAAACCCTTGCGGATTTCCTTCGCTAAATCCCCTGTCACAAACTTTGTCAAAATCGCATTCGGGCCGACAGACTCGGCAAGTGCGGCATTCATGACGCCATTCAGTGACGTGTGCAACAGAATGTACATTCCCTTGGTATGTTCATTTCGCCGCAATTCCCGCGTCAAGGTATAACCATCCATAGCAGGCATTTCGATATCAGAAATGACCATACTAATGTTCTCTGCAATTGGCTCACCGGCGGCGGTTAGATCATTAATCATCGCCAAAGCCATTTCGCCGTTTTCGGCGAATAGGTAGCGTAATCCCAACTTGTCTAAAGTACGCGCGGTCTGTTTGCGCGCCATCGCGGAATCGTCTACAACAAATACTGGGGGCAACTCCCCTGCGCCTTCTATAGGCTCTAATACGGCGTCACTTTCTTCATTCGCCGTAAAGCCAATTTCGCCCAATACCCGCTCAATATCCAGAATCTCGATGAGTTGATCGTCGATGTGGGTAATTCCCGTTAGATAGCTTAATCGCCCCAACCCGAATGAGGGCGGCTTAACGTCTTTCCAATCAAGTACTACGATGCGCTCAATTGATTTGACCAATAGGCCCTGGGTAGTTCGATTGAATTCTGTGACAACGAGAAACGGCGATGCTGCTTCGTCGCTCTGACAGCCCCCAATCGCCATGGAAAGATCAATCACGCTGAAGGTTTGACCGCGAAGATTGGTCACTCCCGCCACCACGGAACGTGAGCCAGGTAGACTTATCATTTTCGGGCGCGGCAGCAACTCCTTAACTTTAAGGACATTTATGCCGAAGAGCTGCCTTCCGCCCAATTTGAATAGCAGCAACTCAAGTCGATTTACACGTGATTTAATGCCCGAACCGGCAACGACGGTCGCCATAATTCCCCCTCTGGAATACACCACGTTATCGGGAGATTTTTCAAATCCTTGAACCGTTTTAACTACGTTATGACACAGTCCCGCGCACCGCGCGCTCAACGGTCGTCACCCACGTGGGTTGTCCCAAGCATTAAATCCCACTAGACTTGGCACCACTAGAAACCGCCCGCCCCTGATCCGGAGTCACGAATGATTGCCTTACGCCCTAGCCTAATTGCGATTTGCCTGTGCACCACCGTCAGCGCCAATGCAGGCACGATTATCGAAGGTCACGACGAAATCGGCGGCACCCACACCATTTTCATCGCGGGTAAGAAGGTGAAAATTGAGGCGGACGACAAATCGTACATGTTGATCGACCTCGAAAAGAAAACCTACCTCGCGATTGATCCAAACGAACGTAGCGTGGTTGATTTATCAGACATGTACAAACCCGCATCGAAAGGCACATCGAGTGCTAAGAGCGCGTCGACACTTAAAATAAAAACAGAAAAGCTGGGTAAGGGACCGAAGTTGGCTGGATTTGAAACAACGCGGTTCAAGGTTAGCGTTAATGGCACTGTGTGCTCAGAAGAATTCCTTTCCGAACAAGCCGCCAAATTGCCCGACATGGCGACATTTTTCGCCACCGTAGTCGCCTTGTCTAACCCAGGAATGGAGGACGCCATGCCCGTCGACGCGGGATCGCAGGCGGATGGCACCCTCTGCATGCGCGCGGACGAGCAGCTCAATAGCCAGCTTTACGCTAAGCACGGCATTCCGCTCAAGGTGCTGTCGTCGGCCGGAAAGCTTATTCACGAAATTGTTAACATTCGCGGCAAAGAAAAAATCGATGCCGCCATGTTCGATGTTCCCAAGGAATTTACCCGCGTAACGATGCAAGAAATGGAAAAGGCGTTATCAGCGGCGATGGGTGAAATCCGTAGCGCGCCACCGGCAGGTCATCCGAGTTTTGCGGATTCGAGTCACGGCAAGGAAAGCGTCGGCGTGGCGCCTGAAAGCGCGCCGTCAATGGAAGCGGCACCGGCGGCCGTTGACGCAAAATAGTTTTGGGGAAAGCCACCGGTCTTTATCGCGCGCGAGGTAGCGTCCTTAGCCTCAGAAGTGATCCTGAACGAGATCGCTCACGCCAAAAAACGTCGCGCCCAATGACGACGTGGCGTGCACCTGGACGTAAATCTCGTCTTTGCCAAATTCTTCATCTAACTCGGCACACGGGACAATGAAGCTACGCGCATGCATACTGCGCAAAGAAGCGGGCACGGTATGCGTGTCGTACACACTATCCGCCAAAACACGCGCGACAAACACGCCCTTTCCCCATACTTCGCAGCTAACTGTGAAACTAAGTCCGTTGCGAACCTCCATTTCATCGCACACCAAGGTGTAGGTGTAATTTATTGAACACACCGAACCCACTGAACGCGATATCCGGTCGATTTCTAGATCGACGTCAATAACGGCTGCCATCCTCGCTCCCCTTATTTACACATTCACCAAGCCCAGCACGCTGATGATAATTAATAGGCCACCCATTACGCGCTTAAACACCTTATCATTTTTCAGGATCATTTGGTGCGCTTTGAGACCCGCATAGTGGCCAATTGCC
Organism: Gammaproteobacteria bacterium; assembly: GCA_031416175.1. Lineage (GTDB taxonomy): Bacteria > Pseudomonadota > Gammaproteobacteria > S012-40 > S012-40 > JANOTC01. The sequence continues at coordinate 1,308 of JANOTC010000130.1, read as the reverse complement.
GCAATGGGCAGCAAGGCCACGGCCGTCAAAAAATGCAGATCAACACTGAGCGAGATGAACGCCGTCATCTTTATCGACACTAACACGAACCATAATACAAACAACGTGTCGCGTAACTTTTCGAAAACGACGTTGCGCATGAACACCGCGATCATCAACGGCGCTCCAGTCAACGAAGTTCCCGCCACGTAACCGCCCGCAATCAACAAGCTTTTGTCTACCCACTCATTCTCGCTTTTGATATCAATTTCCAGCACCCACAAACAGGCATAAATAAGCGTTATTGTGTAAACAAAAATCACTAGCCATGAATTGGGCAAATTGAGCAAACCCAGCACGCCTACTAGGGCAGATGGGACAATATAGACCGAAGAGCGGCGTAAGTATTTCCAATCCACATTGTGCAAACGCGTGCGTAGCGTCAGCGCCGAAAAAAAAAGGAGATGCGCGCCGATGATAGGCAACCAATAAATAGGCTGCGCCAGAACAAATAACATCAGCGGCAAACCTAACGCGGCACCCCCGAAGCCAAGGCCGGAGCGCACGAAACCCGTCCAAATGAATATCAGCGCAACCAAGCCGATTTGCAGGGCGGTAAATTCAGCCGGAAAAAGGTCAAGCATGGCGGGCTATTTCGCTTTTAATTCGGTTTGCGCGGCGGCCACACCTTGCGCAGCGGCACGCTCTAACCAGATGCGTGCCTGGCGGAGGTCTTTTTCAATCGCGCGACCCTGCAAATAGAATTGCGCTAAATTATATTGCGCGTAGCGATATCCACTCGCCGCCGACAACCGATACCACGCAAGTGCCTGCACGTCGTCTTGCGGCACACCCAATCCATGCTCATAAAGCGCGCCAAGATTATTTTGCGCAATTGCGTGACCCTGCTTTGCTGCAAGTAAGTACCAATCCATGGCCTGGGCGAGGTCGATGGCAGCACCTAAACCACGCTGCGCGATCCAACCCAAATTGGCCTGCGCATCGGCGATACCCTGTTCCGCCAGCGGCGTCCATAACGCCCGTGCGCGAGCATAATCCCCGTAAAAATAAGAGGCCTCAGCTTCCTTTAATCGCAGCCTGGCAAGATCCGTCGCGTTTTGGTTGGCCTCGGTGGTGCCAAATCCGCGCGAGACGACCGATCTGGTCCAGTCGATCACGGGTTCTCGGCGCGCGTTCACACCCGCGTCGGACCGGATCTCGGCTGAGGTTTCGGCGGCATAGGCACTAACCGCCGCGCACAGCGCCGTTGCTAAGACTAAGAAACGCAAACAAAAAATCAAATAACCCTCACAATCTCAGAGAATTTAG
>JANOTC010000129.1:0-1680 GCA_031416175.1 Gammaproteobacteria bacterium | reverse complement strand
CTCTACATTCTGCTCACATCCACGTCCGGGCGCGAGATGTTGCAGACAGTGCGCACGGTGATCGTCGAGGAAATCCACGCGCTCGCGGACAACAAGCGTGGCGCGCATTTAATGTTATCGCTGGAACTCGGCATTGACATCGGCGATGTCAATCTGGTCTGCCAACTCGGTTCGCCGCGTTCTATCGCCATTTTTTTGCAGTAAGTCAACAGCATTGATTGCTCAGGCGCCGTTCCTTTGGACGGGACTTTAACCCGCTAGATCAAATAGTTGTTACTGCGAACGGTCTACTCGCTTTATCTCCACTATTTAGTCGCAGGGGCGAATCTAAAATTTCGCGTTAAGAAAATATATTTTCCAAAGTCGGCGAGCAGTCAACAAATGGGCTGCAAATAAACTGCTATAATAAACAAAAACGATTCTAGTGTGGGCGACATCGACAGAAAGCAATTATGACACGCGCGCGGCTCGTTGCGCGCTTCCTATACCCCAACGCCACTGCGAATGTACTTTTACGTGGGCCTTGTGAGCCACGCTGTGGCGTTTTCGGGCCGGAATAGTATCAAATTCCACTGGCCACTTTAAGTGTCGATTGTCATCACCCATTGCATTATGAAATTGGAATTTCAAAAGAGTGAAATGAAACACTCTTTCCGTTCAATCCACACATCAAGGAAGAGCTTGCATGAAATTTTCTCGTTGGTCCACTTTGGCAGCCATGCTGTCTGCTCTCGCACCCTTACCGTTATTGGCGACGCCGACATCGGGCACATTGTATTTCTCAACCTACAGTGGCGGAGCAAACGTAAATAAAACGCAATTCAATTTCGATGGAACGACATTTTCGCTGGGCGCTATCAACAACGTCGCCAGTACGCCGGGCGCGGATGGGCTGATTTTTGCTCCCGACGGTGATTTAATTGTTGGAGGACAAGGTGACCGCGTACATAAGGTCGACCGAAACACGGGCTTCTACACCACAGTAACGGCCGGTGGAACGGATTCATTTCACGTCATGCTCGATCCCAATGGCACCCAGGTCTATTCCGCAGGTATTCCCGGCGCGTTGGCCACAATACCGCTATCCCCTTTCGCCAACGGCACCGCCCACCCCTTAACTGGCGACGATACCTCAATAACAAGCCTGGCCTTCGACAGCGTTGGCCGAGCCTATTACACTTCAAGCGATCCGCACGGAAATGGTAATTTCGGCACCATCGACCTATCGACTTACACCACGACAAGGACAATGACTAACGTGGCCGCCGCACACGGCATTTCGTTTGATTTCTTTACCGGCAAACTGGTACTTTTCGGCAGTAGCCACATATCACAGATCGACCTAGCCGATCTAACAACACTCTACTCAGACTTCATCGCTCCAACCGAACATTTCGACCAAGGTACGGTCGACGGCAAAGGACATGTGTTTGGCGCCAGCAACAACGACAGCTTGCTGTTCCTCGACTATTCAGCCAGCGGCAAGGTTGGGGATAGCGGCAATTTTTATTCGCTCACCTTTCTCGCCACCGATCTTGATGACATTGCCCCACTTTCTGGGGTTGGGTCCCCTATTCCTGAGCCGAGCACGCTGCTACTCGTTCCAATTGGAATGATGGCTATCGCATGGCGCCGAGTAAAATCACGCTCCGCCGCCAAGCACCCTGCGGGTTGGCGGGC
>JANOTC010000128.1:0-4728 GCA_031416175.1 Gammaproteobacteria bacterium | reverse complement strand
GAAGAATCGTCGTCTTGATGGCGTTGAGGCGTTCGTGCGCTGGCCGCATCCTAAGCACGGTTTGTTGTGCCCAGATGAATTCGTGCCCTTGGCCGAACAGACCGGATTGATTAAGCCGCTTACCTTGTGGGTGCTCAGGCGTGCTCTGAGCGAGTGCGCGAATTATTTTCCGAAAAATCACGACATGCGCGTGTCCGTTAATCTATCCATGCGCAATCTGATTGACGCTCAGTTTCCCGACGAAATCGCCGAAGTGTTAGGTGGATTCGACATTGTGCCGGGTGGCGTGAAATTAGAAATTACTGAAACCGGATTAATGGAAGATCCCGCCAAGGCCATACGCGCCATGGATCGTCTTAATGCGATGGGCTTGCACCTCTCTATCGACGATTTCGGAACGGGGTACTCCTCGTTGTCATACCTGAAACAACTTCCCGTCAACGAACTCAAAATCGACAAATCTTTCGGTTTGTCTTTGGCCAATGATGGCAATAGCGCGCTCATTGTGCGGTCTACCATCGACCTAGCGCATAAGCTGGGACTGCACGTAGTCGCCGAAGGCGTAGAAACCTTGGAAGCCTATCGGCTGTTAGAAGTGCTGGGTTGCGATGCGGTGCAAGGTTACTTCGTTGGCAAACCCATGTCAGCCATCGAGATATCAGCCTGGGTGAAGCAAAGCGAATGGGCAGAGACACCCACAGCTGCGGCGTAATTTTACTCTAGGCGATTAACGCGCAGGAACGTCGACGGGACGAAATATGTCCACTTTGCGGAAGAACTGATCGACGACATAAATACGACCGTCTTCGTCTGTGGTAATACCCGCTGGCAACATGAATGCCGCCGGGCCACCGGTGGTATTGCGTTCGCCGACAAATAACAACAAGTCGCCCGCCGAGTTAAAAACTTGAAAATTTCCGAACGCCGAATCGACAACATAGACGTTGCCTTGTTTGTCGGTAGCGACGCCTTTCGGTCGCGAAAATTGGCCGCTACGGCGTCCTAGCGAACCGAATAAGCGCGAAAAGGTTCCGTCACGCTTAAACGCCTGCACGCGGAAATTGCCGCTGTCGACAACGTAAAAAGTACCGTCTGGCGCAACGGCCGCCTGCAATGGCAAGTTAAATTCGCCTTCACCCGTACCGCGCTTGCCAATGATCCCGAGCGGCGCGCCCGATTTCGGATCAAACACGAACACACGGTGATCGTCACTTTCAATGCCACCGGTGTCTACCACATAAAGGCGGTTAGCCGTCTCGTCGAGCGCAACGCCGGTTGGCCGTTTAAAACTGGTTTTGTCGCCAATGGCGCGCAGAAATTTTCCGTCACGGTCATACACCATCACGCGCCCGGCTGTTATGTCAGCCACGTAAAGCTCACCTTGATCAGACAACGCCATGCCGAGCGGCTTCTGCAAAACACCGGCGCCCTCGCTGCCAATCGTTTTGAACGTATGCGCGATCAAATCAAACATCAGGACGGCGCGTTGTTGGGTGTCGGACACGTAAACGCGTCCTTTACCGGCAACGACGGCGTAGGGCTTTGCTAAGCCGGTCGGCTCGGTTTGTACGCCGGTCGCCATTTGCCGTAATTTGTCGCTGAAGCTGGTTTGTTCAACGTCACGGCTTGTGTGTAACGTGCCTTCATAAACAAAGCGCGCACGCTCAGGCGGTGGTGGGAAAACGGGTGCTGGGGGTGCAGGCGGCCCTTGCGTGGCGCAGCCAGCAAGAACGAGCGCTAACGCAGAATACGTGGCGAGGCGCCGCAGTGATAAGGCGCGAGGGTGTGCGTGCATGATGTTGGATAGTTTATTCTAACTGCTATTTAGTGTGACACGTCTGACATAACAAGTCTGAGTTCACGCGCAACAAAAGATCTTTTTCCGGGTTGTGCACGTTGTGGCAGCTCGCGCATTCTACCCGCCCCTCATAGAGCTTTACGCCATTGCTGAAGCCGTTTGGCGTGTGCGGCAAGCGGAAATCTTCATCCGTGCGCAGTAAGCCCGCGTAACGCATGGATATCGGATGGTCATTGCGTAGGTCTGTGTCCAAATGCTTAATCGCAATATCGTGCGCGATGCGTCCATTGTGACATTTGCCACAGCTAATAGTGTCGTCGGCACCATTAATGCGCATGTGCATGGCCGAGTCAGCCGCGCTGTCGAAATTGCCAGGGCGGAACACCACCATGTCTACCGCCATCGTGCCGTCATGGCAGGATAAACACAGCAGACTGATCGGGCTGGGTGTGCGGGTACGTGAGTCCATGTAAGTGCTGTCGTAAAGTTGGAAACGATCGGTCGCAGGCTTGTACCGGTTCCAACCTAACACGGAGCCTTTATCCGTCGGATCGTTATCCGCTTTTTCCGGCGGCACATGGCAGTAAACGCAGGGGTTGCCGTAATCGGAGAAGGCGACACCGGGCATGGCGAACACGCCTGCGCGCTTGTTCAATCCGGTGAAGTCATGCTTGGTGCCCAATATAGGATCGTGCGCTCCTTGTACCGGGTCGCCGATGATGGCCTCGCCATTTGCCAATTGAAACTGGCCTAAGAACAAGAAGGCGAACGCGGCTGCGATCACCGATCGTACTTTAGACCCCTGCCGCTTCTGTTTTTGCCGTTCGGCAACGTTCATGGTATTCGTCCTGCCACGTGGAGGCCTGCATTTCATTATGCGTGCTTAATTTGGGCGTACTGCAACGCCGCTCGGTAGGGTAGCGTAATTCCAAATTTTGCGCCACAATCGAACTTGATACATTTTCGTGTTTTGGCATTCTTAGTAGGCGCGACCGTTGTTTTTTTTTCGTTCATTGGCGCTAACTGTTGCGCGCTTCTCCTTGCGCCTTTTTTTTGGCGCGGTCTTGGTGTGTTCGTCGAGCGTTACTCATGCCGCCGTTGGTGACGAAGCAGAGTCACTCTATCTTAAAAATTGCGCTGTGTGTCATGGCAATGAAGGCGATGGTCGTGGCCGCGCGGGTGTAAATTTACAGCCACCTGCGACGTCGTTCGTCGGCTATAGCCAAGCTCGCGAGGCGATGATCGCCGCTGTCGCCGATGGCAAGGTCGGCACCGCGATGGTGGGCTATGGTCGCAAATTTGACCCGGCGGAAATCGCCAGTGTTGTGGATTTTATTCGAACTCGCTTCATGGCAGTGCCAGTGGCAGTTCAAAAAAGCATACCGGATACCACCTCCCTAGGCCATGACTTGTACACCGCCCATTGTGCTGTGTGCCATGGTGACAAAGGCAACACGGCCGTGTGGGCGCGAAATGGCTTGCAACCACCGCCGCGCGACTTTACGGCGCCTGCCGCAAAGCAAGATTTGTCACTAGAGCGAATGCTGACATCCGTTACCTACGGCCGTCCTGGAACCGCCATGATGCCTTTTCAAGGGCGCTTGAATGAAGCGCAAATTTTGGCCGTCGTCGCCTACGTGCGTAGCGCGTTTATCGAAATAGAGAGCGAAGGGGTGGCGCCCGCTGTGAAATCAGATCTTCCCACGCCGAATTCACGTCCCAACGAACGAGCAATTCAAGCGCACCCAGTGATTCCAAAATTCGAATTAAATGCGCCGATGCCGAATGGATTAATCGGTAACGCGGCGCAGGGGCGAGATTTTTTTATGCACAATTGCTCTGCATGCCACGGCAAAAATGGCGATGGTAAAGGACCGCGCGCGTATTTCAATCGACCGCCGCCACGCAACTTCACCAGTGACGAGAGTCGGCAGCGGTTCAATCGGCCGCAGCTTTTCGCGTCTATTAGTCATGGGAAACCCGGCTCGGTCATGCCGGCTTGGGCTACCGTATTGAGTCAACAACAAATCGCCGACGTCGGTGAGTTTGTTTTCCAAACCTTTATCCTCAACCAGCCTAGTCCAAACCTACCCAAGAGCGCAGAAAAAAAAAGCGCCAAATTGACCCAGTCCGGCCCAGTCGCGCGCTAATTGAGCGTGGCCGAGCGATTTATAACGCGCGTTGTTACTTTTGCCACGGCTACCAAGGTGACGCCAAGACCGTGGCAGGCAGTTTCATGGCGCCGCCACCGCGCGACTTCACGCGCTTAGATCCCAATACCGTGTCGGTTGAACACATGGTCGATGCCGTTAAGCGCGGTCGGCCAGGCACGGCAATGCAAGCCTTTGCTTCTGTCTTGTCTGCTCGTGATACCCACGCTGTCGTCAGCTTCATTCGCGCCGAATTTATGTTCAATAAGCGTGCAAATACGCGCTATCATTCGCCGGAAAACGGTTGGCCTAAGCACGAACGTTACCGAAGTGCATTTCCCTTCGCCCTAGGCGAACTAACGCTCGATATCCCTATCGAAAAGCTAACCGACGCGCAAAAAGCCGGGCGCGCGCTTTATCTATCAACCTGCGTTGGCTGCCATGAACGCGGTCGCTTAGACTCAAACGATACGCGTTGGGAGACGCGCGCTTTGTCTTTTCCGCGCAATGGTCAAACACCCGGAAGCGAAATCGACGCGATAAGTGCCGCCTCGCCGTTCGCATTACACGAAAAGTCGCCGACGACAATGCCCTCCACGGTGAATGAGCAAAACGGCGAAAAATTATTTGCCGACAACTGCGCGTTTTGTCACGGTCGCGACGGCAGCGGAAAAAACTGGATTGGTAGCTTTGTCGAGCCGCATGCCGCCGACATCGCCTCTAACCCAAAAATTGTGGATATGGCCGACAACGCGCTTCGTGAACGCATAAAGAACGGAG
>JANOTC010000127.1:0-1906 GCA_031416175.1 Gammaproteobacteria bacterium | reverse complement strand
GAATTAATTGTGATCACGATTGTAATGCTTACGAAATTCTTGAAGACTTGGGGGAAAAATTAGGAATTTGCGATGGTTGTTTTGCACTGTTAAAAAATGGTCGGTGTCACAATTGCAAATCTACTTGAGTACGGGCCTTTCTAGGTGCCTAAGAGTGTGCGAAGTTGACAACTCCTAACATTTTTGGGCACGGTTCAAATCTGGGTACCACTAAGGTACCGTCATAGCCCGCTGCCTATCACTCAACACCTTCAATTAATTGCCGTTTTCCGGTTGGCATTGGCTCGTCTACTGGTACCCAAAACACACCGTTTTTGAACCGTGCCGATTGATGTTCAAATGGCTAAATCGGCGGAGCCAGAGGCGAAGCGTCACGTGGGCGCGGTTTGGTAAAGTCCTGAAAGATTGGATGCCATCATTGCGCGTGCGACATAATCTCTACCCCAAACCATCGTGGATGACTCAAGCTGGGAGCCGGATGGTGTAACACTCCTAGTCCGGTTCTGCGAGGGCGATGGGACGTACTGGGCAACTGAGATTCCCGTCGCTACTCTCCGGGTGGGAATGGGCGCTACGCGGGGATTGCTGGAATGGGATTTAGCTAGATGGGGATTTGGTTGAATCACGGTTTCGCCCGTGACGGCGAGGTGCTTTTTCTTTGCTTGTTCAAAGTTAAAGTACTCAAAAAGAAATGACACCCCGATGCCGCACTGTTCCTGCGCTTCGCACCGTTACCTCAGGGGTCGCGCGACCGGACTTCCGTGCTCGGGCACGACAGACGTGCACTTCGTGTGCACGCCCCTGGCGGGTCGACTGGGCAACGGCCTGCGATACTCGGGCGCGGCATAGGGGGTTGATTTGCCCGGGAATTCTGAAAGAAGCTCATAGACATGTGTCGATATGGCTTGTATCGTAGCGTGTGTGTGCGTAACTATGGCGGCTAGGCCATGACTGACAACGGAGAGCTGCGATGACAATGCTGCAAGTCAAACTCGATCTGCCCGATAGCTTGGCTCGGGAAGCAATCCGCCTGGGGTTGCTGGAGCCGCAGGCGCTGCAGGTGCTGTTACGCGACGCTGTACGCAATCGCCGGCTCGCGAGCCTAGCGGAAGCCCGCCGCAAGATCGCTGCCGCAGGGGTTCCGCCCCTGACGATGGAAGAGATTGAAGCCGAGATCGAATCTGACCGTGTCGAGCGGCGCCAGAACGATGCAGGTTAATGCGGCTGGTTCTTGATACAAATATTGTCGTGTCGGGCCTATTGTGGAACGGCGCGCCAGCGCAATTGATTGATTTGGCTCGAATGGACGAGATTGAACTCTTTTCCAGCCGCGTTTTGCTAGCAGAGCTCACGCGTATTTTGCGCCGCGCGAAATTCGGCCGTGCAATCACTGCCAGCGGGATGACGCTTGATGAGTTGGTGCTCGGATACTCGGAATTAGCCGCGCTCGTGATGCCGGCAGACATACCGCCAACAATCTTGCGAGATCCCGACGACGATCATGTTTTGGCTTGCGCGCTAGCCGCAGAGGTGGAGTGGATCGTTTCGGGTGACCGTGATCTACTCGACATTGGAGCTTTTCGGGGAATGCCTATTGTCTCAGCGGCACAGGCCGTTAGCATTGTTGCCAGTAGGTTAGAGTGATGCCGGGTTGCGTCGCCTAGGCTTTCGCCATCGCAATTCAGTCGTGGCTAGCTCGCGTCTTTAAGCTAGCAATAGGCGGCGCTGGGATTCCTCGGTCACTCCAAGATTCTGGGTGAGTTTGTAGAGCTCGTCCACGTACGCATTGGCGATGTCCGCCGCACGCTTGGGGTCTTGGTCGTCCACGTCAATGGCGATGATTCCATCTTTGCCAGCGATCACTTTGACATTGGCCTGAAGTGTGGCGCGGGCATCGGTGAGAAAA
>JANOTC010000126.1:0-9097 GCA_031416175.1 Gammaproteobacteria bacterium | reverse complement strand
CGTCGTGAGTCGAAACACGCAGGGCGTGCGCTTGATCAACTTGGGCGACGGTGAAAAACTTGTCGGCGTGGAAAGTATTTGTGATCTTGGTGGTGATGACGAAGGCGGTGAAGCCGCTGACGAGTCGCTAGGCAATGAATCTGAGTAACAATTTCGTAAATTTTACGGGTAGGGAGTCGATCAATGGGGCGTGTATTTAATTTCAGCGCGGGTCCAGCCATGGTCCCGGAAGAAGTCTTGAAGCAAGTTGCCGAGGAAATACTGGATTGGCAGGGCAGCGGCATGTGCGTGATGGAAATGAGCCATCGCGACAAAGAATTCATGTCCATTGCGGCTCAAGCAGAGAAAGACTTGCGCGAATTGATGGGCATTCCAGCTAACTATAAGGTGCTGTTCTTGCAGGGCGGCGCGACCAGCCAGTTCGCGATGATTCCGATTAATTTGCTGCGCGGTAAAAAGAAAGCCGACTATTTTCTGACTGGGGCTTGGTCGGAAAAAGCCATTCAGGAAGCTGCGCGTTTCTGTGAAGTCAACACGGTGTGCAGCTCCAAAGCCAGTAACTACAATCATGTGCCCGCGGTGGCGGATTGGAAGTTGAGTGCGGACGCGGCCTATGTGCATTACACGCCCAACGAAACAATTCACGGCGTTGAATTTCCAATCATTCCCAATGTAGGCGACATCCCCTTGGTGGCGGACTTGTCTTCCACCATTTTGTCGCGACCGATCGACGTCAGCAAGTTTGCTGTTATTTATGCGGGCGCGCAGAAAAATATCGGCCCAGCCGGATTGACAGTGGTCATCGTGCGTGATGATTTGATCGGCCAGACCTTGCCAGGCATGCCGTTGGTGTTTGATTACAAGATACATTCCGACAACGACTCAATGTACAACACCCCGCCAACCTATAGCTGGTACATCGCGGGCTTAGTGTTTCAGTGGATGAAGCGCAAAGGTGGATTGGCCAAAATTGGTGAAATGAATCAGCTCAAAGCACAAACCCTATACAGCGCCATTGATGGCAGCGGTGGTTTTTACAAGAGCCCCGTTGCGAAAGGTGATCGCTCCTGGATGAATGTGCCGTTTACTTTAGTTGACGCTAAGCTAGACGATGCGTTCCTGAAAGAATCCAAAAAGGTGGGATTAGTTTCATTAAAGGGCCATCGTTCCATCGGCGGCATGCGCGCTAGTATTTATAACGCCATGCCGCAAAGCGGTGTGGACGCGTTGGTGTCGTTTATGAAGGATTTCGCGACCCGTAACGGCTAATCGCACTCACGGGGGGCTTAGAGGAAATTACCAAAAATGTACAAAATACTGACATTGAATAGCATTTCCGTTGCGGGTTTGGAAAAGCTGCCCCGTGACCGTTACGAAGTCGCGTCTGAGATCCAGAATCCCGACGCTATTTTATTGCGTTCGTTCAAGATGCACGATATGACGCTGCCCGCCAGTTTGAAATGCGTGGGCCGCGCTGGAGCAGGCGTCAACAATATTCCTGTCGACAAGATGACGGCGGCCGGTATTCCCGTGTTTAACGCACCGGGTGCCAATTCCAATGCGGTAAAGGAATTAGTGGTTGCAGGCATGTTGATCGCTAGTCGCAATATTTGCCAAGCCTGGGATTTTTCACGCAACGTGGAAGGCGATGACGCTACTATCGACAAATTGGTGGAAGCGGGCAAGAAAGACTTCGCCGGTACCGAAATCTCGGGACGTACCTTGGGTGTGGTAGGTTTAGGCGCCATTGGTCGCTTGGTCGCGAATGCGGCGATTAGCCTCGGCATGCGCGTCGTCGGTTTTGATCCCGGCATTACCGTGCAGGGCGCGTGGCAACTTTCCTCGAAAGTCGAACCCGCACGCAGTGTGGAAGAGCTATTATCCAAAGTCGACTTCGTGACACTGCATGTGCCCTTGGTGGAAGGCACCAAGGGTCTAATTAATGCGCAACGCTTAGCAGGCATGAAGAAAGGCGTCACGATTCTCAATTTTGCCCGGGGCGGCATTGTGGATGACCGCGCCGTGTGTGATGCGATTACGTCAGGCAAAGTGGGCGCGTACGTTTCTGATTTCCCGAGCAACTTGTTGAAGCGGCATCCGCGTGTTATCACCTTGCCGCATTTGGGCGCGTCGACTGAGGAAGCGGAGGACAATTGTGCGGTGATGGTAAGCGAACAAGTTCGCGACTATCTTGAAAATGGGAATATTCTGAACTCGGTCAATTTTCCTGAAGTGGTCATGCCGCGCGGCGCGCCGGTGCGGGTGGCCGTGGCAAACCGCAATGTGCCAAATATGGTTGGGCAAATCACCACGAAATTGGCGGCTGCCGGACTCAATATTGTCGACATGTTAAATAAGTCCAAGGGCGATGTCGCGTACACGCTGTTAGATGTTGAAAAAGCCGTGGATTTAAGCGTAGTTGATGCGATACGTGGCATTGATGGTGTGTTGTCGGTACGTATTGTTTGATCTAATTTTATTTAAGTGCCATGAAATTGATAGGATGTAAGTGCTTGGGGGTGTGCGCGTGAGTGGCGAAACGGGGCTGAAGTCAGTCCGTGATCGCATCGATCAACTTGATGCGCACATCCAAGTGCTTATTTCTGAGCGCGGAACCTTGGCAATGGAGGTTGCGCGCATCAAGCGTACCGCCGGAGACACGGTGTATTATCGGCCCGAGCGTGAGGCCGAAGTATTGCGTGGCGTGATTGCGCGGAATCAAGGCGTGCTGCCAGACAAAGAAATGGCGCGCCTTTTTCGAGAAATCATGTCGGCGTGTTTAGCCTTAGAAGAGCCGCTCAAAGTGGCATTCTTAGGTCCAGAAGGCACCTACACGCATGCGGCCGCTCTGAAACATTTTGGTCATTCCGTGACGGCGCTACCCAGTGGTGCGATTGACGAGGTGTTTCGTGACGTGGAAGCCGGGGCTGCCAACTACGGCGTAGTCCCTATCGAAAATTCCACGGAAGGCATGGTGTCCCATACGCTGGATATGTTCGCGCGTTCCTCGCTCAAGATCTGCGGTGAAGTGGAGTTGCGCATTCATCACCATTTACTAGGTCAAAAATCCAACGGCGTGCCAATTCGTCGCATCTATTCCCACGCGCAATCTCTGGCGCAATGCCGTGAATGGCTCGATTCGCACATGGCGAACATAGAGCGTGTTAGCTGTAGCAGCAATGCCGATGCGGCGCGGCGTGCAGCGAGTGAAGTAGGAACAGCCGCCATCGCGAGCGCGGCAGCGGGCGAACTCTATCAACTCGTTTCATTGGCTGCCAATATCGAAGATGAACCTGATAACACCACGCGATTCTTAGTGGTGGGTAACCAGGCTACGCAATCCACCGGCAATGATAAAACGTCATTGCTGTTGTCGACAAAAAATCGCCCTGGCGCTTTGTGTGAATTGTTGGCGGCGTTAGGACGCAATGGCATCAGCATGACGCGCATAGAGTCGCGACCTTCGCGACGTGGCACATGGGACTACGTTTTTTTCATTGACATCGAAGGCCATGCCCAAGACGATAAAGTCAAACCCGTGTTGGCCGAAATCGCGAATGAAGCGGACATGTTTACGTTGCTGGGGTCTTATCCAAAGGCGCCGATTTAGTTAGCGAAATAGGTGCTATGTTTTTGGGACGCCCATTCAGATACTTTAATTCGAGGCGAGATCAATCAGTATTCAGTACGGGGACGACTTACCATTGAGCGCCTTGCTTACCTTAGCGCTATATTCTGTACGGGGTTTAGGTCGTTGTCATTTCGCCAAAGCGACAACTGCCGCGCTCGAAGGTGAGTCGCGCGCTAAATCGGTCCATTTTTGGAGCCTTGCTACATGACGATTGAATGCCTGGGCATCGTCGGTGTGGGATTGATCGGTGGATCTGTGGCGCGCGCAGCGCGTGCCTCCGGTTCCTGTGCGACTATTATTGGCTGGGATGCCAATCTCAACGCCAGTTTGCGCGCACGTGAGTTGGGTGTAATCGACCACGTGGCAGACGATCTGCCAGCTATGGCGCGTCAGTGCGATTTCATCGTGCTGGCGTCGCCCTTAGGGGCGATGGAAAGTATCATGCAGCAACTGGCTGGCTCACTGCGTACGGATGCAGTGTTAACGGATGTGGGCAGCGCAAAATGCAGTGTTATCGAAGCAGCGCGTCGCGTATTTGGCATCCTGCCAGCCGGGTTTGTGCCTGGCCACCCCATTGCGGGAACCGAACGTAGCGGCGTCGATGCCGCGTTTGCCGAATTATTTCAACGTCGTTGCGTAATCTTGACGCCGCTGGAAACCACCGCGCCATGGGCCACCGCCAAGGCGCGCGCGTTGTGGGAGAGTATGGGCGCCGAAGTGATGGAGATGGAAGCAGAACATCACGACGAAGTGTTAGCCGCAACGAGCCATTTGCCACATGTGTTAGCGTTCGCACTGGTTTCTACCTTGGCGCAAATGAACGAGCATTCAGAGATTTTTCGCTACGCTGCAGGGGGGTTTCGCGATTTCACCCGAATAGCGTCGAGCGATCCGGTCATGTGGCGTGATATCTGTTTGGCCAATGGTGCTGCGGTGCTGTCCGTGTTAAACCGTTACGAACAAGAACTGGCCGACATGGCGGATGCAGTGCGCCGTGGTGACGGATCAAGCCTTGAAAGCATGTTTCGGCGCGCCAAAGAGGCGCGAGACAATCATGTCGTTTTTTAGAAACTTTTGATTACGAGTAAAGCGAAATGTCGGAAGATAAAAAACTAACCTATATTGTTGACTCGGGCGGCTCAGTCAATGGGCGTTTAAAAGTGCCCGGCGACAAATCCATTTCGCATCGTTCCATTATGTTGGGATCGCTGGCAGAAGGCGTGACGGAAGTCAGTGGCTTTCTTGAAGGCGAAGATAGTCTGGCCACGCTCAAAGCATTTCGCGCGATGGGTGTGCGGACAGAAGGCCCAGAAAAAGGCCGCGTGACGATTCACGGTGTTGGCTTGCATGGCCTTAAAAAGCCTGCGGCGCCACTTGATTGCGGCAATTCAGGTACCTCAATGCGACTCTTGTCTGGACTCATGGCGGGGCAAGCGTTTGATAGCGTATTGATAGGTGATTCGTCACTTACCCGTCGCCCCATGAAGCGTGTTACCTCACCCTTGGCGCAAATGAGCGCGCGCATTGATGCGACAGAAAAAGGCACGTCGCCTTTGCATATACACGGTGGCAGTTCGCTGACGGCCATTAACTACGTCATGCCCATGGCTAGCGCGCAAGTGAAGTCTTGCTTAATGTTGGCCGGGCTATATGCCAACGGCACCACCTGTGTCACCGAACCCGGTGTTACCCGCGATCATACAGAGCGTATGCTGCAAAGTTTCGGTTATGCGGTGGAGACGCGTGGGTCGACGGTTTGTGTGAGTGGTGGCGGCGTATTGCGTGCAGCACCTATCACCGTTCCTGCGGATATTTCGTCGGCGGCTTTCTTTTTGGTTGCCGCAAGCATCGCGCCAGGCTCGGATTTAGTGTTAGAGCAAGTGGGTGTTAATCCAACGCGCACAGGTGTCATCGACATACTGCGCCTCATGGGCGCAGACATTCGCCTGGAAAATGAACGTATGGAAGGCGGCGAACCGGTCGCGGATTTGCATGTAAGAAGTGCGCCTTTGCATGGCATTGATATTCCGCTCGACCTCGTCCCCTTGGCCATTGACGAGTTCCCCGTGCTCTTTATTGCCGCCGTGGCAGCGCGCGGTCGTACTGTTTTGCGCGGCGCGGAAGAATTGCGCGTCAAGGAAAGTGATCGAATTCAAGTGATGGCCGATGGCTTGGCCTGTTTGGGTGTCAGCGCGCAACCCACTCACGATGGAATGATCATCGAAGGAGGGCAGGCGATAGGCGGCGGGCAAATTAATAGTCATGGTGACCATCGTATTGCCATGGCGTTTGCGGTGGCAGCCTTGCGCGCCGGGGGAGCGGTCGTGATCGACGACTGCGCCAATGTCGCGACGTCGTTCCCTGATTTCGTCGGTTTAGCGCGTGGCGTAGGCATTAAAATCCGCTGAGTGTCAGCGCGGAGTAGTTGAAGTGAGTGATGTAAAGCGAATTCCGATTGTGGCGATTGATGGCCCGGGCGGCTCGGGCAAGGGCACTATCGGGCGCCGAGTGGCTCGGCAGTTGGGTTGGAAGTTTTTAGATAGCGGTGCGCTTTATCGGTTGGTGGGGATTTGTGCCATTCAACGCGGAATTGCGCTGGATGATGCGCCGCAACTGGCTGAGCTGGCGGCTAAATTGGACGCCACCTTTGAAGTCGAAGCCGACGGTATGCATGTCGAGCATATCGTGCTGGAAGGCCGCGAAGTGACCCAAGACGTGCGTACGGAGCAAGCGGGCGACGCCGCCTCGCGCGTAGCGGTATTGGCCCCCGTGCGTCAGGCCTTGTTGGAGTGGCAGCACGCTTTTCGGGCTGCGCCTGGTTTAGTAGCAGATGGGCGCGATATGGGAACCGTGGTTTTCCCCGATGCCGATTTGAAAATTTTCCTGACGGCGACAGCAGAGGAACGGGCTAGGCGCCGCTACCAGCAGTTGAAAAATACCGGCCTCGATGTTACCCTTGCGGCAATTTTGGTTGATATCCAGAACCGCGACGCTCGGGATGCCTCTAGGTTAGTTGCCCCGTTAGTCCCTGCCGCAGATGCCGTTATTGTTGATAGTACGGGTTTGAATGTCGAGGAAGTCGAGGCAAAGATTATGGCCTTAATTCGTAAGCAGCTCCAATAACTTGGCGCTAAATATCGCGAAAAAAAGCGAAGTTTGGCAAGGCCGGTTAATTGGGTTTTTTGGGTGCTTTGAATGTCCGTTTTAACGGGGGTTTGGAGTTACCTTTCACTAACTTTTTTTGTTTTAGGTTGGAAAATACATGGGTGAAAGTTTCGCCGAAATGTTTGAGCAGAGCCTCGGTCGCGATAAAATGCGCCCAGGCGCAATCGTGACTGGTAAGGTAGTCGCGATTACCGCTACCCACGTTGTGGTCCACGCGGGTTTGAAATCTGAGGGAATTATCCCGCTCGAACAGTTCTTCAGCGATGATGGCGTGTTCGAAGTCAAAGTTGGCGATGAAGTCGACGTTGCACTTGACGCTGTTGAAGACGGTTATGGCGAAACGCGCCTGTCGCGTGAAAAAGCAAAGCGTGCTCAGACGTGGGTCATGCTGGAAAAGGCACACGAGAACAGCCAGACCGTGAAGGGTATCTTGACCGACAAGGTCAAAGGTGGTTTCACGATCGAAATTGCCGACGTCCGCGCGTTCTTGCCGGGTTCGTTGGTCGATGTTCGGCCGGTTCGCGACACGGCGCACCTGGAAGGCAAAGAACTCGAATTCAAGGTTATCAAAATTGACCGTCGCCGTAACAACGTCGTTGTGTCGCGTCGTGCGGTTGTCGAGCAGGAAAGCAGCGCTGAGCGCGAAAGCTTGCTCAAAAACTTGCAAGAAGGCCAAGTGGTTACGGGTGTGGTCAAGAACCTCACCGATTACGGCGCATTCGTCGATTTGGGCGGCGTCGATGGCTTGTTGCACATCACTGACATGGCATGGAAGCGCGTCAAGCATCCTAGCGAAGTCGTGACCGTGGGTGTTGAAGTCCAGGTTAAAGTTCTCAAGTTTGACCGTGAACGCAATCGCGTTTCCTTGGGCTTGAAGCAATTAGGTGAAGATCCATGGGTCGATATCGCACGTCGCTACCCTGTGGGCACGCGTTTGTTCGGTAAGGTTACCAACATCGCTGACTACGGCTGCTTCGTGGAAGTGGAAGAAGGCGTGGAAGGTTTGGTTCACGTGTCCGAAATGGACTGGACCAACAAAAATATTCATCCAAGCAAAGTCGTTCAATTGGGCGATGAAGTGGGCGTTGTGGTTCTTGATGTTGACGCCGAGCGTCGCCGTATTTCCTTGGGCATCAAACAATGCCAGAACAATCCTTGGGAAGAGTTTGCGAGCAAGTACAACAAGGGCGATCGTATTGCCGGTAAGATCAAGTCGATTACCGATTTCGGTATCTTCATTGGTTTGGATGGCAACATCGACGGCTTGGTCCACTTGTCCGACATTTCTTGGAACGAGCCTGGTGAAGAAGCCATTCGCAAGTTCAAGAAAGGCGATGAAGTCGAAACCGTTATTCTCGTCATTGATCCTGAGCGCGAACGCATTTCCTTGGGTGTCAAGCAGTTGGAAAAAGATCCGTTCTCCAACTTCATGGCCGAACACAGCAAGGGCGCTATCGTGAAGGGCGTCGTGCGTGAAGTAGATGCTAAGGGCGCCATCATTGACTTGGGCGACGGCGTTGAAGGGACTTTGAAAGCCTCCGAGTTATCACGTGACCGCATTGAAGATGCGCGTAAGGTGTTGACCGTCGGCGAAGCCATTGAAGCCAAGTTCACAGGCGTTGACCGTAAGAATCGTGTTATCACGCTTTCCATCAAGGCGAAGGATACCGAGGAAGAAGCGGAAGCCATTAATGACTATACGCGCGGATCGGGTCCTGCCAGCACCACGTTGGGCGACTTGTTGAAGCAACAAATGGAAACTAAAAATAGTTAGTTTCTAAGCTCACGTAAATGATCTTTATGTGAGTCAAAAAAGCGGGCGCCAAGCTGAAAAGTGAGGCGCCCGTTTTTTTTGTCACTTGATTTTGTTGAATCGGTAACTGTATGATTCGAAGCCACTCTTCCGACAACAAATTCATTCCATTTATCCAGTGGCGGGTTTATGGGAGGGCACGCTTTGCACGAAAAATCCATTACCAAGTCTGAGATGACTGAGTTACTTGCTAGCAAACAACCGCAACTTGAATTTAAAGATGTGGAGTTTGCGGTTAAAACCATGTTGGAACAGATGACTCAGGCGCTTGCCACGGGGGAGCGTATTGAAATTCGCGGTTTCGGAAGTTTTTCCCTCCATTTTCGGCCACCCCGATTGGGCCGAAATCCAAAAACCGGCGATGCGGTGCGTTTGGAAGGAAAGCATGTGCCGCATTTCAAGCCAGGCAAAGAAATGCGGGAACGTGTCAACGAAGCAGTACAGGACGTTGCGCCAAAAAAGGCAGCTAAGAGCAAATCTGTTTCTTA
>JANOTC010000125.1:0-2191 GCA_031416175.1 Gammaproteobacteria bacterium | reverse complement strand
TCGTCAGTTTTAACCTTCTTCATAGATTTTATTCTCCTGCCGCGTGGCGATTCGAGCGCTAATAATCCTGATTATTTTGCCTCGTTGTGTATGCACGACAACCAGCAACCTGTGGCGATTAGAATTCCCAAATGTTAATTGGCGTGCTTCGTTAACAGAATGGTCCGGATCGTCGAAGGTGATTGCAAGCGGGTCACCAAAAATAGACGAGGCTTCGTGGAAAGAAACGCCGTGTTTTTTTTCGTTTGCAACTGCCTTTTTGGCATCCCACTCTAATTTCATTTCAACAGTTTAGCTGATTGGTCTTTTAGAGCCCAACGTCCGCCATAACCGACAGTGAAAAACGGGGCGACGAAGGCGCGCCGCTGTTCACTGTCCGAGTTGATGGCGCTGATGCTCATTGAGGCCCGCATCCCACGACTTCTTACGGTAGGAACGACTAGCCTGTTGACGGGCGGGGATTATGCCTCCGCATGATGAAATACGGCCTCAATCTTGTTGCCTTCGGGATCGAGCAGAAACGCTGCGTAGTACCCAGCGTGGTAGTTGCGAGCGCCTGGACTGCCTTTATCTTTTCCCCCAGAAGCGATACCGGACGCATGAAACGCGTTAACTTGAGCGATGGAATTCGCGCGAAAACACCAGTGGCGCCGAGAATCGGGCACTGCGTCAACAGACTCGAATACGCTGATGTACGTGTGGGTGTCGTCGTCCGCGTCATTTCGTTCGCCGAAACCAATGGCATCAGGACACTCGTATGCGATGCGAGCACCGAGAGCCGACATAACCGCAGAATAAAACGGCTTCACCAGTTTCAAGTTCCGAACCGTAATCGAGACGTGGTCAAGTAGCTGCATGGGTAGCTCAGAGAGGTATAACGAAGGTGTAGAAAACCCAACTCTGAACCCGATGTCCAGGATTTGGAAAGATATTTTTGCAGGCATCGTTTGTCATGTCATGACAGTGGTTTCGCTTTTGATTCGATTCAGGGCGACCTAGTCGCTGTCTTCGAGCGATCCCTGTGGCGTCATATACCGCGTGTCCGGACCGGCCGTTCGTGGGGCGTGAGCTTGACTTATCGCTACCGCGAATTGCGCAAGTACGTTGTGGGTTGGCTTAACTACTTTGCGTTGGCCGCTCCGGCGCATCTATGCGCTCCGCGGCACCACACCCCCACTTGCCATGTCGGAATACTACCGGCCGATACCCAAGCTGATGAATGGTTACGGCGGCGTATGCGTTGCTGTGACTTCCAACAGTGGCGGTGGCCACGCACCAAGATCAAACATCTTGATGTCTGGGTGTCAGTCTGAAGGAAGCGATCAAAACCAGCGTGAGCTCGAAAGGGCGGCTAGCAGCACAGGGTGTGGTGTCGATTAAAAATCAGTGGGTACGTTTTCATTACCTGCTTTAACCGCCTAGTGCGCACCCGCATGCTAGGTGGTGTGGGGAGGGCCGGAGTGATGCCGGCCCTTACCCGATTAGGTTATTTGTCTGACTTTATTATCGTTCCAACAGTTAATGTCTTAACATGATACTTACCTTGATAGTCTTCAAGCTTGAATAGGTTATTTCTGGCCATGAGAATTCCCATTGACGCGTCCTGCTGGATAAAGATGATGTCGCCCGGATTTGCTGTAACAAGCATTTCGGCCCAGTTCTCCGCCTTCGAATAGATTTTGTGTTCTCCGGGAAGAAGATTGAAGTAGATATATTGGCTGCCTCGTGTGAATCCCATTTCAGATGGCGCTTCTTGGTCATCTACGAACACATTGAAACGGATGAGGCCGCCAACCGAAGAAGGACGCACGATGTAAACGATTGCTTTACCTTGCTCAGGTAATTTCGGAAGCTGATAGGTTGCAGTTTCCGCTTTCATTACTTCAGGCGATGGCAAGCTTGCACAGCCAGTTACTACGGCGGAACCTACCAACACGCTAACTAATACAATATTCTTAAACATGCGAAATCCTCTCTTTGTTAAAAAACCTACGTGAAGAAAACCTAACTAAAAGTAAACACTCGAAAGGTGTTTTATATTACGTCAGTCTGGGGTACTAAAATATCGCTGTCAATAACGACGCCTTCCTCAACAGCAGCTCCTTTTTAATGCACCCGAATGACTACGGGAACTACACCAAAACAAGTTGGTGTTAAACCCGCCCGTTTGTTGGATCAACTGCCTGACCGG
>JANOTC010000124.1:0-4065 GCA_031416175.1 Gammaproteobacteria bacterium | reverse complement strand
CGGCGGAATCGCATGTGGATCGATCTATTTCGGGTCCAGACGCCTTCATTCAAACCAATATTGTCGGAACGCATTCGCTGCTTAAGGCGGCTAAAGTCATGTGGTTAGACGGGCGAGCGAGTCCTGCGCCGCATCGTTTTCACCATGTTTCAACCGATGAAGTCTACGGTTCTTTGAGCCAGACTGACCCTGCGTTTTCGGAGTCGACGGCGTACTCACCCAATTCGCCCTATGCGGCTAGCAAGGCAGCCTCTGATCATCTGGTGCGGGCGTATCACGAGACATTCAAGCTTAATACGACGATGAGTAACTGTTCCAATAATTATGGGCCTTACCATTTTCCGGAAAAACTGATTCCGCTGACAATTGTCAATATTTTGCATGGTCAAGCCATTCCAATCTATGGCGATGGTATGAATATTCGTGATTGGCTCTATGTTGAGGATCATTGCAGAGGCATAGATCTTGTCTTAAACAAGGGGCTGGTTGGCGAGACGTATAATATTGGCGGCAACAATGAATGGGCTAACATTAATATTGTAAAGCGTGTCTGCTCACTGTTAGACCAGGCGTTCCTGGCGGACGTGTCATTGGCGCAGAAGTTTCCGAAATCGCCCATGGCAAAGGGTTCGAGTGCCGCTACGCTAATGACGTTTGTCAAAGATCGCTTAGGCCATGATCGCCGCTATGCGGTAGACGCTTCAAAGATTAATAGAGAATTGGGCTACGTTCCGATTGAAAGCTTCGATACGGGTATTGAAAAAACGGTTGCGTGGTATCTAACCAATACGCAATGGTGGAGTGTATTGCTGGAGCGGAATAAATTGCCTCCCGCTTAGGAGAGGCAATTTTCAATTGATGTATTAGTTAGGTCGCAGAATTCGAGCCTTATTTCATTTCGATTTTCGCTTTTTGGCGAAGTCCGTCGATGTGCGTTTTTACCGCTTCACTTTGTACGACACTACGCAATTGTTTTTCCACCAGATCAAATGCGGGCGGATCCACTTTGCGCGTTTCTTCGAGCAAGATCACATGCCAGCCAAATTGACTTTTTACAGGGCGATTGGTGAATGCGCCAGGTTTAAGGGTGGTGACGGCATCGGCGAAAGGCTTTACCATTTGGTTTGGTGCAAACCAGCCTAAATCACCACCGTCTTCTGCGGATGATCCGCCGGATTGTGCTTTGGCAACATCTACAAAGTTCTCGCCTTTGTTTAGGCGCACAATAATGGCTTTGGCCTGCTCTTCAGTTTCGTTAAGAATGTGGCGGGCTTTGTATTCAACTGAGGCGAGTTCGACAACGTGGGTTTGATATGCCTTGCGCATGACGTCGTCGTTCAGCGGTGTGGATTCAATGATTTTCGCCACGCCGTAATTCGCGATGATAGTCCGCTTTTGTTCGTTGAACTGCAAAACAACCTCAGGCGCTTTGTCGAAACCTTTGCCGAGGGCATCTTGGTAAACGAGTTCTCTATTGATAAGATCTTCCAATAGGTCACGCCGTTTTTCTTCAATTGCCGCAGGTTGGGCGTTTCCGCCCATGCGCATTTGACCATAAGCAACGAGTGCTGACTCTGTAATTGCGGTGCCGCCGACCACGGCTAGAACTTTTTCTTCCGCCGCCTGGACGGTGCTGGCGAGAATCAGTGTTAGTGCGGCGCTACTGAGCGCTGTACGACGAACGAAATTCATGAGCGTGAAGTTTCCTTGTTGAGTTGAAGTTTTAAGTGCCTGCTGCCTCGGCGGGCGTTAGGGCTTGAATGCTGACAGCATGGATTTCTTTGTCCATGAGTTCGCCTAGGGCTGCATAGACCATGCGATGACGTTGTATGGTCGATTTCGTCGCGAAGGCATCCGCGACGAGTTTCACTCGATAATGACCGCCACCTTTGGCTGACGTATGGCCTGCGTGTTGGTGACTGTCGTCGATAATGTTTAAGTCAATCGGCGAAAATGCGGTCGTTAGTTTTTGTTCAATGGCAACCATTCGGTCTGTAGTCACGCCGGTAGTACCTTTCTAAACGGTTTGACAGTCACCGACACATAAACGCCGGAAACCATGTAAGGGTCGGCATTTGCCCAGGTCTTCGCTTCTGCGAGGCTGGGAAACTCTGCAATTATCAAACTGCCGCTATATCCTGACGCGCCTGGGTCGACGCTGTCGATGGACGGGTGCGGGCCGGCAATAACCAATCGACCTTCTTGTTGCAAGGTGTGCAATCGCGCGAGATGCGCGGGTCGCGTCGCTTGCCTTTGACGCAGTGAATCGGGAACATCTTCGGCCATAATAGCGTACAGCATTTATTTGCCTCCTTTCGTTTCGGGGTCTTGGATGTGTCGAGACAGATAGAGCCCTTGCGCCAATACAAAGACCACGGTCAGCGCTAGCATGCCAAAGAGTTTAAAATTCACCCAGGTATCCGTGTCGTAGTTATACATGACGTAAAGGTTGACGAACCCCAACGAAATGAAAAACAACGCCCAGCTCAAATTGAGACGAGTCCAAATTAGGTGCGGCAATTGGACACTGGCGCCCATGGCGCGTTCCACGAGTGTTTTCTTGCCGATGAATTGGGAGGCAAGGAATGCCGCGCCAAGTAGCCAGTTTACGACGGTGGGTTTCCATTTGATAAACAGTTCATCTTCGAGCAGCAGTGTTGCTCCACCGAAAAATACAATAATTGCTAGCGTGGCGAGTTGCATGCCTTCGAGCTTCCGCGTTTTCCACCACGTGAAGCCCACTTGAATGATGGAGGCGACGATGGCAGCCGCTGTTGCGACATAGATATCGTATGTTTTATAGGCGACAAAAAATATTAAAATCGGAAAAAAATCGAATAAAATTTTCATAGGGCTTTTTCGTACGTCAATGGCAAGGGCGATTGTACCAGGACCGGGTGGTCGTGCCCATGGGCCGCGCGCGCACCATTGCAGGAAAGAAAGTGCTATCGACCGGCTATTTGGAAAGAAAAGTGGACCGGCACTTGCATTATCTCCAGCCCCGTGTATAATTCGCTTCATCAATTGCGGGGTGGAGCAGCCTGGTAGCTCGTCGGGCTCATAACCCGAAGGCCGTTGGTTCAAATCCAACCCCCGCTACCAATACAGGGTCCGAAACGATCCAAAATAAGCCGGGAAACCTCATAAAACAAGGGTTCCCGGCTTTTTTTATGTCCAGAGCAATCCGGGCACTTCCATCGCCTGAAAGAAAGCGACGCGTATACGGGCCGGGTGTGCCGAAAAGAGAGAGTCTTGGATTGAACCGGGCAGTGCCCTGCCGATTGTTCGGCAATGTGACCTAGCTGGCGTGTCCCGCGCCACCGTTTATGCGCACTGGCAACGCGCAGCCGCCAAAGAACTTTGAGCAGGACTTCGTGCTATCCCACGTCATGAACGAAGAATCTCGTCACCGTACTAACGATTCGTCGTCCGCTACATTTGTGGGTGGCCCCAACACCACGAAGTGATTTCCCGTTTCCGTTGACCCTGAGAATTTTTCTTGTTTCAAGGAAAATCCAACGGTGTTTGCCAGCGGGAAAAAACGATTGTACGACTCTTCGTCGAACGCGTAGGACGCCCCAATGTTCATGGCTCGAACTATATCGCCGAATTTAGCTTTTCTTATCATCGGCCTACGGGTCACGTTTGATGCTAGCGATTTTAGGTATCGGCGCATGGCTTCTTCCGATCCAGCAATAATGCAAGCATCTCCATCGCAAACGATCTCTATCGGCGTGGTATGAGCGAAGAATCCAATTATCTTGCTGTCAATTGACATTGTTTAACGTCCTCTCTGGCATTTTCGAAGTAGAGACTGGACGGTACCGTTCTATGTACCCGGCTACCGTGGCTGCGGATGGGACTTCAGCCAATCCCGCATGGCTTCGTTTACCCGCGTTTGCCAGCCCTTGCCGGACGCTTTCAGCGCGGCCAGTACATCGGCGTCGAAGCGGATGGTAGTTGGCACCTTGGGCGTGGCTACGCGCGGTCTGCCGATGCGCGCCAGCGGTTTGGCGGCTTCCCATTCCTCGTCGGTCAAAGGCATGGCATCCGGGTCAGACATTG
>JANOTC010000123.1:0-11355 GCA_031416175.1 Gammaproteobacteria bacterium | reverse complement strand
TCGGCTATGCCAACGGACAAGATATCCATGCGTAAAATTCGTGAAGTGTTACGCCTCACTTTGGTCCCGCTCTCAAACTAAGCCACCTCGCTAAAGGCGTATTCAGCGCACAGCCCGACGACGCTGGCGGGCTAAACGCACAATCCGTGCACCTTCGTCCTCCCCATACGCCTGATTAATCGCCGCCTCGAATTCGCCCAGCAACGTCGCACGGCAAACTTTTCCACTGGGTGTCAAACGCCCATTTTCAACCGTCCAGCCCGCACGCGATAAAATCACCTGATGAATTTTCACGTGCCCAGGAAACACCGACATTTGCAAATTCGCCCTCAGAAGTGCCGCGTATTGCACTTCCGAATGGGTCAAGCTTGCCTCGTTAGCAGGATCACAATTTAAATTCTTCGCGAAGCTCTCCCACACCCCGGGGTTTACCGCAAGCACAGCCGTCAAGTGAGGACGACCGTCGCCCACCACCATGGCATAGTCAATCAAGGCGTCACGAATAATCGCTGCCTCAAGATCGCCAGGCGACACCTTTTCACCTGACGTTAACGCGATCATTTCTCGACGTCGACCGGTCAAAAACAAATTTTCTCCTTCAAATCTGCCCAAGTCTCCTGTTCGCAACCAACCGTCCGTCGCAAATGCCTCGCGCGTCGCCTCTGGGTTGTTCCAGTAGCCGCGCGAAACACTCGGGCCGCGCACTTGAATTTCGCCGTCTTGCAAGCGCACTTCCACCGTCTGCAGTGGCACCCCTACGCTCGCCGGATCATTACGCTCAGCAGAATTAAAGCTCACGACTGGCCCCGCTTCAGTCAGTCCATAGCCCTGCAACAAGGGCACGCCCAACGCCAATAGGTCTCGGCTAAGTCCTGGTGAAAGCGGCGCCCCGCCACAAATGGCTGCACGCAAGTTGCCGCCACTCAAGCGACCTAACGCATTCGAATAAAAGCGACCCAGCAGCGGCCAGATCATAATTGAAGGGTGGAAGCAAACGCCTCGCTGTAATCGCTCAAAACGTCGCCATCCGGTACGCACAGCGCTCGGAAAAAACGCGCGAACCCAGGCCGACTGACCGCCAATAAACTCCAGCAAAGTGCGATGAAGTCGTGCAAAAAATCGCGGTGCAGCAATAACAATGGTGGGCTGCACCTGAATCAAGTCTTCCGCCAACAAGGCCTCACCGCGTCCAAACACAACCGTGGCACCCGCCATCATCGGCGCGTAAAGGCCAATGCTCCGCTCCAGGCCATTCGCCAGTGGCAAAACGGAAAGGAATACGTCATCTGTAAAAACGGGTAACCGCTGCAGCCCATCCGAGACATTCGCCAAAATATTCGCATGCGTCAGCGTCACACCTTTCGGCGGACCACTCACGCCGGAGGTATAGATAACGCTAGCCAGCACGCCGACGTCTTCGAAAAACACCTTCTCAAAACGACGCTGGCGCGCATTCGCCGCCTCTAACCACTCATTTACGCACAGCACGCGTGATGTCGAGGCATCAGTGGGTACGCTTTCAATCGAAAGTACGAACAACTCCAAATCTGCCAGACAGCTCTCCAAAGCACGCCATTGAACCGCGCTTTCTACCAGCAACAACTTAATTCCTGCATTCCTGACAACATGATTAACGTTAGCGGCACGATCTCCAGGATATAACGGCACCACCACCAAACCCAGAGCAAGCGAGGCCTGTTCGAACATCACCCACTGCGGCGAGTTTCGCAGCATTACCCCCACTCGATCACCCGCTTGCAAGCCCATCGCCGACAACGCATCGCGCCATTGCACAACGTGCCTCCACATGGCTTGCCATGTTAATCCGCGCCAGGTTGCTGCATCTGTGTCGAAGTAACGGTACGCCACCGCTTTCGGCGATCTTTTAGCGCGCGTCAGAAATAACGAATGGAGCCCGCTCAAGGTTTCCGGGGAAATAAGGTCCAATGGATGAATCGACATTGTTTTTGTCCGAGCCTTACATTTGTTATTTGAAATAAACATACTCTATGCATCAATTCTGTCGTGAGCACCTTAGACCCCGCTTAGCCAGTCAAAAATGGAAAAACACGCCTAAGGGTTTCAAGTCACGGAACTCGCGCTGCATTAACACTCTCTAATGAACGTACTTTTCCACAATTCGCCGCACGCCGCGTCTACAATACAAAGGCCTGCTGCATATACTGCACCCCCACCATCCCGAAAGGAGACTATTGCAATGAGTTCAAAAATGTTTAATGTCGCGCTTATGTCCGCTGTATTGTCGCTGGCATCCGGTGCCGCACTGGCCTGCGGCGGCGCAAACTCTGGGAAGCACGTTGGTAATGTGACCTCCATCAACCCAGACGGCAAAACCTTCACCATTCGTGATGCGGAAACCAGCAAGCCCATCACGTTCAAGGCAAACGCCGACATCATCAAGGGTCTCAAAAAGGCGGGCGGCTCGGTTGTGGTTAATTTTGAGGAAAATACCGAGGGCGGCTTACAAGCCACGGGCGTAACGTTCTAATTCTCTAATCCAGTGAGAAGCGGGGAGCACCCTGATCAGTGTTCCCCGTTCCCGATGCGTCCATCCACAACAATCCACTTTCCCTTCAAGGCATTACGCCCGCTCAAGTCGACCATCAATTCGTCCGATAACGTCGACGGGTAACTCAGAAAGGACATCGTATGGACACTTCAGGCATTTCCTCTGCGGTCTCAGCCAACAGTCAGACAAAACTCGGCGATGCGGTTGGCATTGCCGTGCTCAAGAAAGCCCTAGACATAGAGGCCAGCGGCGCGATGGCGCTGATCAAATCCATTCCCGCCGCCCCCAGCAACGCGTCACCCGACCATCTCGGCCAAAAAATTGACGTGAGCGCCTAGCCAAGCATTCTTTAACGCGGGCGGGGTTGTGAATTCCCCCGCCCGCATTGTCCCCTTTCGTCAGGGCGAACGGCCTCGTTAATCTAATCTGTAAAACTCAACCGAACCCCTTGCCGCGCCTTCGTTCCGAGGTAGAATAACCAGCTCCAATAACTGACAAAAGGATGTCGGCCGATGAACCCCCATTCGCCTCTACGTGACGCACAAGAAAAATTTGGCGCGGCCATTCCATTTCGAGGTTTAACCACAGATTCCTGCGCCATCGAGAGCGCTTTGAATCGAACACTTTTTTCCGACGTCATCGCGCCTATGGACTCACCGCCCTATTCGCGCGCCATCGTTGAAGGGTTCCTCGTTCACACCAACGACACGTCCGGTGCCACCGAGACCGCTCCAGTTACTTTCAATGTTCGTGGTCAATGCAATCCTGGCGACACCACCTGCCCGCCGTTTGCAAAAGGGGAAGCGGTCAGAATTGTCACAGGCAGTATCGTCCCAGACGGCACTTATTCAGCCATTCGTATGTGGGACGCGAAAATTTCAGGCGAAACGTTCAGCATCAACCGCCCTTTCGCCCCCCGTTTTTTCTTAGAAGACCAAGGCTGCGACCTCAAAAAAGGCACAACGATCTTAGCGGCTGGAACCCGGCTCTCGCCTGCCAATATCGGCACGCTGGCGAGCTTAGGCATAACCCACGTCGACGTGACTCGCCTTCCTAGCATCACCCTATTTGCTTCCGGCGACGAAGTAATCCCTTATACTGACAGGGCAAAGGCGCGCCCAGGCACCATCTTTGACTGCAACACGGTCATGCTCAGCGCGGCCGTACTTGAAGCGGGCGGCACGGCCACCCATGGCGGCATCATGCGCGATAATTTCGACCACTTTCTAACTGCACTGCGCAGCGCCTTAGCCAATTCGGACATGGTCATCATCTCGGGCGGAACTGCCATTGGTGGGCGCGACTTCGTCTCCGACCTGATTAAAGAAGTGGGAACGCTCCTCGTCGACGGTGTCCAAATGCGCTCGGGACGCCCGCTCATCATGGGTGTGGCTAATGGCAAACCCATCGTTTGCGTTGCGGGTCATCCCCCTGAAGCATTGCGCGGCTTTCAAATATTCGGCGTATTAGCCATCAACAAACTATTGGGCCGCCCACTTCCGCCTCCCGAAGACCCCGCTCCGCCCGTTCCGGGTGGCGGTGGCCGCGGTGGACCAAAATAGTCCGCAATAAATCGGTTTCCCCACGCGTCACGACTTTACGACATACACATCGTAACGCGTATTCTCACTTTCAATGACGTGAGAAGGCACCCCTCCTGACAACGGGGGGGCGCGTTTCGGCCGCTTTACCACCACGCGCTTTTTCGCCGTTAGTCTAGCTATTGCGAGCAACAACTCGGCGTCTAAATCATCCCCCGCCAAGGCGCGGAGAAATCTCATTTCCTTCTTAACCAGCGCACTCTTAACACGTTCTGGATACATCGGGTCGAGATAAATGACGTCCGGCCAAGCTAGCTTATCTAAGCCTCGCAAGTGCTCGACCGCGTTTGCCCCAATGAGTGTCATACGGCCAACTATTGGCGCCACGTCCTCGTCCCCCGCTGCGCGCGCCAACGCATCTGCGAGCAAAGCAGCAACGACGGGAACGCGTTCAACTAAGGTGAGCTTGCAACCCAAACTTGCAAGAACGAACGCATCACGACCCAGACCGGCTGTTGCATCAAGCACCGACAACCTAGATGTTTGGTGAACGCCGACAGCGCGCGCCAACGGCAGTCGCCGACCTTCCTCGCGGCGACGACGAAACCCGACGCGTCCACCCAAGAAATCCAGTGTCAACTCTCCGGGCGGCTCCGCTAATCGGGAGCGCAACGTTAGCGCTCCATCAATGAACTCTAAGGAAAAAGCGGCTTCGTCATAAACAGGCAGATTCAATGAAACCCCAACCTGGGCTATTCCTTGGCCGGTGCCGAAGCGTACTGAAGCGGAAAACGCAAAACGGTTTCGTCGTTGCTACCACGAAGATGAACCGACAAAACATCCGTACTTGGATTGCCCACGATGATCGCACGACGATAAACGCCTACATGACCGTCTTGCATAGCCTGAGTCCAACGTCCCTCCTCGCCTATGCGTAAAGACACCACTAAATCATGCGCTGGACGTTTTTCGTGGTTAGCAATA
The DNA here is from genome assembly GCA_031416175.1 of Gammaproteobacteria bacterium. Classification (GTDB taxonomy): domain Bacteria; phylum Pseudomonadota; class Gammaproteobacteria; order S012-40; family S012-40; genus JANOTC01. The sequence continues at coordinate 6,300 of JANOTC010000123.1, read as the reverse complement.
ATCAAAAACTCGTTCATACCCACCGTCACATTTGGCGGCCTTGATTCAATGACGACAGAATATCCGTTCCACTTTTGCGCTGGAGACGTGGGCACATTCTCCGATTCGCACCCTGCTAGAAACAACACCACCAAGGCAACAGCGCTGTAAAACAAATGAGCGAACCGACTACGCAATGGCAATAAACTAGACATTACGGCTGCCCCGAATTTTTCTGCAAATAATCCAACATAATTATCCTTTCATCGTCTGTGTAAACTTTCAATGCCAACATGGCGCGGCGGTCATTCATTCTTGCCATGATATTCGGCCATTCTTTCGCCACATGACTGGCAGGGCTAGGGGGTGCATGACAGTGGGAGCAGTAATCTTTTACTAACTTAGCCCCCGTACTCTCAGGGTCTGGCAATCCTACATGCGTCGCTACCGGCTGTTCCTCAGAGCATCCAAACAGAAAAAGCGCGGCGATGACTAGAATCCAACGAAATGCCCGTTCAATCACTCGTCTTCGCACCCTGCTCGTTGCCCGCGTTCGGAGCGGCAACCACTGTAGCGCCCGTGGGAGTAGCCGTTGCGGCGGCGGCCGCAGCCGCTTTCGCCTTAAGTTCTTTCTTTTCTTGAATCACATGCCTTAAATCGACGAAATAATAAATGATCGCACTCATGATAATGACCCAGGCGGCACCGGCCGGAATGCCCCAGTCAAAATAAGGCCGCTCATAGCCAGGTCTGTTGCCCCAGAACGGAAAAGTAAGCCCAATGGCGACTAACAATAGAACGATGAAAATTGCGATGAACCAATAGGGGATGGAAGCCGTAGAATGCTCCATCGTCTCTACCAACTCCCAATCCTCCAAGCCCCTCTTATCAAGCCGCTCTTGGTCCGTCGTGTAACCATAATTGGTGGTAGATTTCTCGCCCCAACCCGTATCGTGCGTTGCTGATACGGGCACTGGCTTATCGTTTTGTTCTTCGCTCATATTTGTTACCTCCGCGTCACTAAATGCTGAATGCGGTAGGAGTCACTCCATCCATCTTTGGATTCAACCCTTACCAAGAAAGAATGCAAACCCGGCCCCAACAAACCGCCCTTCAAACGCAGTAATTGGCCCTGCCATCCTACGCTATCAAAATGTAATTCGTCACCTGATAGCGAATAGGCCGCAGCCGGCAAGCCTTCGACCGAAATTTTGACATCACCGGGGCGGAACAGTTTATGCGCTACTTTGATCTGATATTCATGCATCTGGTCGCCTTGCGCGGCTTCCGATTTATAAACTGCCAAACGGTAGGAGTCGTAGGACCAGAGTCCCCAACCAAACAGTCCCGCGCCGATTAGGAATGCAGGCAACACCCAACTAATCCGCGTCGTGAGTCGGGCGACGGAACGGCTCAAGTTCACCACATAGTTTTTTCGGCGGCCTGTCCGAAATGTCAGAAGTCCTTTTTCACCCTTTTTGGACTGCACGCTGTCACACGCCGTAATGCATGCGCCACAATTCGTGCAACTATCGAACGTCTCAGTGCGACGCGGATCGATATCCACCATGCAGCTCGTGACACAGTAATTACACTTAGCACAGGCATCCGAACGCGATTCGTCGTATTCCACATGTAAGGTGTCAGCGGTTTTGAACTGGAATTGCCACATGCGATAAATACACATGTAGCGACACACGAAATGTCGGACCACCGCGAGGTTCACGAAAACGATGAACACAAAAACCGCGTAAATCCAATACAAAGAACTGGGCAACAACGGATCTTCACGCAACAGAACAAAAGACCACATCGCCTCAGGCGGAACAAAATACAAGACCGGAATCAGCGCTAAGAACAGCGATAGCGCGAACAATTTTGAGCCTAACAGCGTCCAATTGAACACAGTATTTTTATCTTTCGATAACTTCGCTTTGGACTTCGACTCCCAGTCGATAACAGCCCTTTTTCCAAGGTGCTTAGACGTTAACGAATTGGCAATCGTAGAAAACGTATTTTGTGGACAGGCCCAACCACAAAACGCCGTGCCTACCGTGGAGTAAACCAAAATCATGGAACACGCGAGGGCCAACCAAAAGCCAAAAACAATGTGAAAATCTGAAAACCAGATTTGCCGCCCCAAAACCACGAATCCTGAGGAAACATCAATACGGAAAAGACCGACCAACGGTATCAAGATCAGCGCAACAACCGCACCCATCTGAAATGCCGCCCGCCCCCACATGAGTCGCTCTGAAGGGCGAGACGCACTGACAACCGGAATTTTCGCGAGCATTTCATTTGCTTTCATGACCGAATTCTAACACGGTAAACGCCAGGTCACACATCAACTCTCACTCGCTATATTGCTTTTTATATTCTGAGTAGTTATAGTCCAGCGTACCCAAGATATTGGGGGAAATGCATTCCGCAAAAAAGTTGTGCACTGGGGGATTCCGATGGTTGACGAAATTGGCGTTAGAATATTAGTTCCGCTTTTAGTGTTTGGATTTCTGATCGTTGGCTCGTACTTAATGTCGAGCATTGCTTTCAAAGACGTGCTTAACCGCCGTAAGAAGTAATCTTGCGATCAGTAAACTAAAAAGCCCGGGAAACCGGGCTTTTTAGTTTTTGACAGCACAAACAAGAATAATTATTTGCTTCGACCTGCCTCCGCATCCAATGGGCTAGCCAACCTAAGACGTTCACGCCAACTTTCAACCAGCTCCACGTTCTTAGCATGCTCGGCAAGATGCATCATCGCGCGTAACGCCTCGACATGATCAGATCTGATCGCCAATACCCGTTCAAGCGCGATCCTTTTTTCATTGTTATCCGTCAGGTGCGCTAATTCACTGAACACTTGGTCCGCCAAACCGAAGCTTGTCCAACGATCCACTGGATTAGCCTGATAGCCCAAGCGGACCGCTTCCCGCTGCCCCTTGCTATCACCAACGAGACCGGCCAACCAACTTCTCAGCCCCAATTCGACTGCAAAATACGCTCTGTCAAATGACTCCCTGTCACCCTCTGCTACCGCCAATTGATCCGCAACATGGGCCACATCCGCCCGTTCCGCGAGCAATTTTTGCAACAATCGAGGCAGATCGTCTGCGCGCCGATATCGCGCGGCGGGCAGGTGAAACTCAATCACCGGCGCCCACTCGTCTTGAATCGGACCGTGACCCCGCGGCATTGGCCCCCAGTAGCGCGCCAACCACGTCCACGGCCCTTCTCCCCCGGTCGCTTCACGTTTTTGATTTGCATCCATCCGCTCAAGGTTGACAATCACATTGGCGGCAGAAAGTGGGTCAAGACTACCCACCAACGCCAGGCGGAAACCGTCGACAAAGATAGACGCATTCACAAACTCGCTGGAAAACGTGCGCATAACAACATCAAGCATGGGCGGATCGAACTGATTAAGCGCCACCCATTGCACAAAGATACCACCGGGGGCCAGACGCTCTTTCGCCCGCGCAAATTGTTGACGAGACAATAAAGCACCGCGCCCCGCTAAATCAGGGTGAAAAAGATCACCAACAATCACGTCATAATGCGACTGATCTGTGCGCAAAAAGCGCCTCGCATCATCTCTAACAACCGTCATCACGTCCATGACATGACCATTTACGGGGACAAACCAATCACGCGCGGCGTCAACAGAACCTTGCGACAATTCCACAGCAACGCGCTTTAGGCCCGGAAAAGGCAGAGAACCCGCTGCGGTAATTCCAGTCCCTAAACCCAAGAAAAGAACGGATGTCGGGTGCGGATGAAGCAGCAAAGGCAAGCGCGCCTGGTTGGCCTGCGCCGCCACCGCCGTCGGGTCAGATGAGGCATCCATGCGTTGCAGATCCGCCAACAATAATCGTTCGCCACTCGGTTTCTGCACCACGTGTGTGATGGCTATGGCATCCTCGTGCACAAAAACATCGTTAGACTCCATTTGTGATCGGGGCAGTAATTGCTGCACCTCTGGCAAAGACCAAACCGGCAAACCAACCAGTAAAAAGACCAAGGGCACCCATCGAAACCAGGGCTGCTTCACCCACACAAGGCTTGCGACCCCAAAAATTACCGCAGCCAACAATATTGTTGCTGTCGTACCTATCCAAGGCGTCAGAACAAAGGCCGCCGCCAAGGCCCCTATGGCAGCGCCAAGGGAGTTCGCACCGTAGAACCAAACTCCCGCCATGTCCTCCTGCTGGGAACGCTTTACTAATAGCGGCAACCAGGCCCCTAAGCAAAAAGTAACCGGGAACGTCAGAAAGCCTATCCAGAACCCTGCATCCATCAAGGCTGCTTGCAACGAACCATGGTTTGACGAGTCCATCGCCGAACCCAGAGACGGCACCAGCCAAAGACCCAACACGACCCACGTCCCTGCAGCCAAGGGAAGGACCGTAAGCCAGATATCCCGACGTAAACGGTGCCCAACAAAACTCCCTAGGCCCACGCCTGCAAGGAAAACTGCCAAGAGAATCGCCAAAACATACTCAGTTCTTAACAGAAGCATGCCATACAAGCGCACCCAGCCCACTTGGAGAATGAGCGCGGCGGCGCCTATTGCGCCGTATGCAAGCAGGTCAACCGAGCGAGGTCGTGTGGCGTGGCCTGGCAATTCGCCAGACTCGACGGCAGGCGTTTTGTCTAGGAACAGCAGTACAGTGGCAAATATCGCAATTAAGAATCCCAAAATTGCAGTCAGGCGCAGAGAAACAGTCCAACCAAGACTAGGCAAGAGCAAAAGCGGCAGAATGGCGCCCAACACCCCACCGAGTGTATTCAGTCCATAAACCAGCCCAATGCGAAATGGCGTTTGACGGAAAATGGAAACCGCAAGCGCAAAGCCAATGCCCATAGCAAAGGCGGGCAAAGCCATTAGCAAGAATACGGCAATGACTTCCACCGCATACCAAACGGCCAAAGAGGACTGGGCAGTCACCACCGTGATGCCGTTATCGAGACCCGACACAATCGCTGGCAGTGAAAATGCGAAAGCGGCGACCAGTGCCTCGACTACGGCAAATCCGAGCAAAGGCCTTTTGGCGCGCCGCACCCATGCCGCGCCAACCATACTACCGCCGCCCAGGCCCAACATAAACCCAGCCACGGTAACCGCGATCCCGAAAATACTGACGCCAAACAAGAGCGTGAACATCCGAGTCCAGAGCACTTCATAGCTCAGCGCGACGACACCTGAAAGTAAATAGGCAATACAGAACAGCCACCCGAACATGAGCTGTCGAGTGTTACGAGTTCCGTTCGGAAGGCTGGCAGGCAAGGGAAACCATCTTAATCAAAAATGAAAGTACGATCACTACCCGCCACAACTGGCCGGAGCGATGTCGATTTCGGCTCCAAAAAGGCCTGCTAAGGCTAAAATGGATAAAACCAAACCATCGCGGTAACGGCGTGCGCGACAGCAAGAAATACCGTAGCACCTGCCGTAATCATGTGGGCTACGAACACTTCCTTGCCAAATAAGGCCATGGCGACGCCAAAGGAGGCCGTCGCGAGGATTAGAATTAAGAGTCCTGCGCCCATCAAAAACAAGACTTTATGTTGCGACTTTTGCACCTTATCAGTCTCTGCCTGACTGACCGCTGGAGCATCGCCTTGAAACGCTTTCATAACCGGAGAGCGATCATCCGCCGCCTGCGCAGTCGCCACAAACATCGGAGCAAATGCGCCAATCAAAACCGAAAACATGGCTACAAGAATTGCAACAGACACAAACTTCAAACTCATTGGCATTTACACTTCACTCGGCTTTTCGTTGTTAATAACAATAGATGGCTCCAGCGCCTTAGCAGCCGCCGCACGCGACTTGTCAAGCGCCACACGCCAATAGAGGACGGCCATGAGTACAATAGGAAACAACACCATCGGCAACAAGAACAAAAAGATACTCCACGGAGTATTAATCGTTACGTGCAGCCAACGATAACTATCCGTACCGGCAAAAACGGATGAACTACTACACAAAGCGATGACCAATACCGCAAGGCGCGCAAAACCGGCCTTTTGAGTAACCATAAAACTACCCTTTTTCATTTACGCGCCCCTTGTCTGCACTTGAGTTCACATCCTGCGCACATCGGAAACCATAGAAGTCGGCAGTAAAATGTGGCCACGAATAATTTCTATGATAGGCGGTGGTCGAGAACGGATCGCTCTTCCACGACCCGCCGCGCATTACTTTATACTTTTGATCAGTCGAAATGAAATCAACCATCTTCTTGTTTCGCTCACCCGGATCATCCGGCAATTTTGGCGCTTTCGCTCTAAAAAGATCGACCGGCGCGTCGGAGTTCC
>JANOTC010000122.1:0-10826 GCA_031416175.1 Gammaproteobacteria bacterium | reverse complement strand
ACAGGTTCAGCAAGCCTATGATCGTCTTGGCGTCAATCAGACGCCCAGTTTGACTAGCGTTTCGCCGCCGCGTGAACGTCGCGCCGAATCGAAGCCGTTACCGAAGAAGTGGCTTTCGTATGTGGCGGCCGGGATCATTGTGCTCGTAGCAGCCTGGTTAGTCAGCACGCTCGATTTTTCTTCTAAGCTTGCGCAAGAACCCGAAGTGGCTGCGGAAGGGGTAGCCCCAGCGGCTGTGCCAGCCGCGACGGTGGGAGAGATTCCGATCGCAGCGGGTACTGTGTTGACTTTGCCACCGCCGCCGCAGCCGACTGACCCGGCAGATCTGGAACCTAAAGTATTAATAAAAACACCGGCGACGCGCTAGCGCGGAGTCGGGTTCGAATCGGAGAAATACATTGTCCACCGCTGTACAGGCCGTGCGAGGAATGCACGACATTCTTCCCGCCGACGTGGGTTACTGGCAGATGCTGGAAAAAACAGCCGAGGCTGTTTTGAGCAGTTACGGCTACTCGGAAATACGTTTTCCCATCGTTGAAAAAACTGAATTGTTTTTGCGTTCAATCGGCGAAGTCACGGACGTTGTCGAAAAAGAAATGTACGCCTTTGTTGACCGCAATGGCGACGGTTTAGCGTTGCGTCCTGAAGGCACGGCCGGATGTGTGCGTGCGGTGGTAGAGCACGGGCTTTTGCACGAAAACCCCATGCGAAGACTTTGGTACCGTGGTCCGATGTTTCGCCATGAACGTCCGCAGAAAGGGCGTTATCGACAATTCCACCAGTTGGGTGTCGAAGCCTATGGCGTCGCCGGGCCAGATATCGACGTCGAGCTTATCTTGCTCAGTCGACGAATTTTGCGGCAATTAGGTGTAGCCGCCGACTTGCGTTTGGAAATTAATACGCTGGGCAGCGTAGACGCACGCTTGGCCTATCGGCAGCGCTTGGTCGATTATTTGTCGCAGCATGTTGATCAGCTCGACGACGACAGTCGACGCCGATTGCAAACCAATCCGTTGCGTATCTTGGATAGCAAGAATGAGGCGGTCAAAGCCGTGGTCGCGGGCGCGCCAAATATGTTAGAAAGCATGGATGAAGCGTCTAAGGCGCATTTCGCCGGACTGTGTAGCATGCTTGATGCGTCTGGCGTTACCTATACGGTTAATCCACGCCTGGTGCGCGGCCTCGATTATTACTCGCAAACCGTGTTTGAGTGGATTACCGACAGCTTAGGCGCGCAGGGAACCGTCTGCGCCGGTGGCCGTTATGATGGGTTGATTGAGTTCCTTGGCGGGCGGGCAAGCCAAGCGGTGGGATTTGCGATGGGTATTGAGCGACTAATATCCATGATGCAGGCAGCGGGCAGAGTGCCCGCCACAAACGCACCCGACGGATTTGTTGTTGCCGTAGGCGAGGCCGCGCAACGTCAAGCCGTGTTATTGAGCGAGCGCTTACGCGATCAATTGCCCGCGTTTACGCTGCTCAATGCCGCGGGCGGTGGCAGTTTTAAGTCGCAAATGAAACGCGCGGATCGGAGTGGCGCCCGTTGGGCGATTTTGCTTGGCGAAGACGAGGTTAGTCAGAGCACGGTAGCGGTGAAGTCCTTGCGCGCCGAAGGCGATCAAGTGGTGATCCCGCAAAGTGAATTGATTGCACATCTGGCCGCAAAAAACTAAATTTGTATTAATACATAGGGAGACAATGTTTTGGAAATTTACAATAGCGAGCAAGAACAAGTAGACGCCATTAAGCAATGGTGGGAAAAGAACGGCAAGTTCGTCATTATCGTTGGCGTGTTAGCTATTTCCGCGTCTGTGGGCGGTCGAGTTTGGAAAGAATATCAAGCGAATGAGCTAGGCAAAGCGTCCAGCGAATATGAGTTGGTATTGAAAGGTGTTGAGGCAGGTGGCAATGGCGATGCCCTTCAGCGCGGTGGCCGCTTGATCGAACAATTCGGTGATACGGCCTATGCGCCGATGGCCGCACTCGCCATGGCGCGACTGGAAACCGATAAGGGCGATCTTGTCGCCGCCAAGCAGCATCTTAATTGGGTAACTGAGCACGCCGAAATGGACGAGATAAAGCTGGTAGCCCGGTTGCGCCTAAGTCGCCTATTGTTGGCGGAAGGCAAATTCGATGAAGCCCTGGCGGCGGCAGAGAGCGGTGACTCCGGTGTGTTCCGACCCGTATTTGAAGCCCTGCGCGGCGACATCTACGCGGCAAAAGGCCAGTTAATTCAGGCACGCACGGCCTATCAAGCGGCTGTGAAGTCCGAAGATTTGAGTGGGCAAACGAAAAGCATGATCGAAATGAAGTTAGACGACGTAGGCGGATCGAGCGTTGCTGCAGGGACGAAACCGTAAATGAATTTGCGATGGCTGTCAGTTTTGCTTTTGCCTTTGGTGGGTTGTGCGTCCCTGACTGAATCGACCCGCTTCACGCCAACCGGTGATCCTATCGCCAATGTTCCTGTTTATTGGGGTACGGAAGTCGCGGACGTCGGCAACGACCGATTTGCAAAGTTGCATCCAGTGGTTTCGCAAGGTCGCGTGTATGCGGCGGATCGCTTCGGCCAAATTCGTTGCGTTGATGTCGCGTCGGGGAAAATTATTTGGAATAAGCGTTACGACTTAAATTTTAGCGCAGGCCCGACTGTTTCAAACGGTCTCATTTTGGTTGGGACCAATGACGCGCAGGTCGTGGCAATTCAGGAAAGCAGTGGCGACATACTTTGGCGCGCCGATGTTTCCAGTGAAGTGTTAGCGGCGCCTGTTCGCGCGGGCGGAAAGGTGATCGTACAGACCGATGACGGCCATGTCTTCGCACTGGGAGAAAAAGATGGTAGCCGTGTCTGGGTACATGATCGAAGTGTGCCAGTATTGACGTTGCGAGGGACGTCGACACCGCTGGTAGTGGGTGAGCGCGTGTTCGTCGGTTTTGCGAGCGGAAAGTTAGTTGCCTTGGCGTTGTTGGACGGTAAATTACTGTGGGACAGTAGTGTCGCGATGGCTAAAGGACGCTCGGAATTGGAGCGCATGGTCGATGTTGACAGTCGGCTTCTTTACGCGGACGGCGTCGTCTACGCTGTAAGTTTTCAAGGTAAAATAGCCGCATTTGCGCAAGACACCGGGCGCACTTTGTGGACTCGGGATATGTCAGCGTTCGCGGGCATGGTGCTTTCGGGTAACCAATTGTTTGTCACGGACGCCGAGGGCCGGGTGTGGGCATTGGACCGCGAGACAGGTGCGACGTATTGGAAGCATGAAGCCATAACACATGTTGTAGTTACTGAGCCGGCCATTTTGGACGACTATTTAGTGCTAGGTAATTCAAGCGGCGGCGTGATGTGGCTTAGCCGAATGGACGGTCGAACAATAGCCGTGCTCCCACGACAAAATGTAGACGACGCAGGCGTTTTGCCAAGTGCGCGCAGACCCTTCGACTATCCAGAATGGATGGTGCACTTTCAGCCTTTTGACAAAGCGGTTGCCAGTGCGCCTTCAGTGGCGGGTGACAAATTAGTTGTGACGTATCGCGATGGCAGCATTGTTGCCATCAAAGCCAGACCTTGATTGCGGTTGGCGCTTTTTCTTTTTTAGTGGTTAATACATGAAGCGCGTAATAGCCCTGGTCGGCAGACCCAATGTAGGGAAATCTACCCTTTTTAACCGCCTTACGCGTTCGCGTGACGCCCTCGTTGCCGATGAGCCAGGCTTGACGCGGGATCGCCGCTACGGTCGTGCACAAATCAATGGCGAGGCGTTTATCGTTGTCGATACCGGGGGTTTAACCGGTGAAGAGCAGGGGTTGGACGCCTTAGTCGCGCGACAGTCAGCACTGGCGGTGGAAGAAGCGGACGCGGTGTTGTTCGTTGTTGATGGCCGAGCGGGTCTCAATTCACTGGATGAGCAAATCGCGGCGCGTTTACGCACGGCGGGCAAGCCCATCATGTTAGTGGCGAACAAAGCTGAGGGTCTGGACAAGGACGCGATTCGAATAGAAATGTATCGGATTGGATTGGGTGAGGTTTATCCCGTTTCGGCTGAACATGGCGAAGGTGTGGTGGCTGCCTTGGAGGCGTTGTTTGCGCGTCTGCCCGAGCGCGATCCTTCTCTCATTCCGACCAATGACGATGGCGGTGCGAAAGTTGCTGTTGTCGGTCGGCCAAATGCCGGCAAGTCCACGCTGATTAATCGAATTTTGGGTGAAGAACGCGTACTCGCTTATGATTTGCCGGGTACGACGCGTGATAGTATTTTTATTCCTTTTGACCATAACGGCAATCACTACACATTAATTGATACAGCAGGTGTGCGCCGACGCAGCCGGGTTTCGGACAAGTTAGAAAAGTTCAGCGTAGTAAAGACGCTGCAAGCCATTGACGAATGTCATGTGGTCATTTTGGTGTTAGATGCGCAGGAAGGCATTAACGCCCATGATGCCGCGCTGTTAGGGTATGTCGTTGAGGCCGGAAAGGCGCTGATCATTGCTGTCAATAAATGGGACGGACTAACGCCAGACCAGCGTGAGCGTGTGCGCTCAGACATGGATTTGAAGCTTTCCTTTGTTGACTATGCGGCGATTCATTTTATATCTGCGTTGCATGGCTCCGGCGTTGGTTTATTGCTCGATGTCGCGCAAAGTGCCTTTCAAAATGCGTTTAAACAATTTCCGACCCCGCTGCTCACGGACGTGTTGGAGCGATGTGTTGCAGCCCATCAGCCGCCTTTGGTCTCCGGGCGTCGGGTAAAATTACGTTACGCACATCAAGGGGGGCAAAATCCACCCGTTATTGTGATTCATGGTAAACAAACAGAAAAATTGCCAGATAGTTATCGTCGCTATCTGAGCAACGCATTTCGTGACGCCCTAAAGCTGGAAGCAACGCCGATTCGCATCGAACTGCGAACGGGGGAAAACCCGTTTGCAGGCAAACGAAACGAGTTGACTCCGGGCCAGATCGAGCGCCGTCGTCGGATGATGAAGCACGTAAAGTCCCGCCGCTAAAACGTATTGGGTTTCGCTTCGGAGCCCTGTGTTTTTTCAGTTACTCTTAAGTTTGCTCTCGTACAGTGATTTCGTAGAATAGCACTTAGTTCGTTGTGAGTCGTTGGCCCTTCGTCGCGCGCGCCTTGGGCCAAAAATCCAAATAATTAAATTTTTAGAGAATGACTTCACGGTAAAAAAGCGTGGAGCGTTCAGCGGAAACTATATCGGGGAGCCTTTAGGGGGAAATATGATGAGCCGTTTTTATCGTCCAGCAATAGGTTCTACCGTTCCAACACTACCATTAGCCGCATTAACCTTGGCCATATTGGCAGCAACAGGCTGCAGTGTGCAGGCGCCCGAAGATGCCACTCCAGCAGACGATGTGGAATTGGCGCTAGCGTCCGAAGTGGAAGATGATCGTAGGCAGGTGGCCGCCAATAACATTTTTGTAAGCGCGAATTTTAATCCCGAGACCGGCCAATTGGTTGTCAGTGGGCAACTGCCGCGACGTGCCGCTAGTGTGCGAATTGAAGACGGCGCGACTGGCCAGTTGATCGGCTTGGCTCAAGCTATCTCTCCATTTTCAGTCTCTGGGCGGGACGATGACGATTCCGATAGAGTTGCCGGCGTCGCGCCTTGGCAGCTCGTGGTGAACGTCGCCATCGTGCCGTGCACCTTGCGCGTGCAAACGCCGCAAGGCACCGTATTAGTGCCTGTTCTTGCCGGCGTTTCAGCGGGACAAACCCTAAGTTGCGCTAACACACAGAACACGGGTCAGGCGCCAATTCAGGCACAAGCGCAGAATATTACCGTCACGCGCGCCACCTGGAGTCCACAAACAGGTTCGCTCATTGTGGCTGGAACCGGCGCCATTCCGCGTCAAATAGTCACGGTTATGGATGCGTTCACAGGCCAGATTCTGGGTGTGGATGAGTCGAATGCGGTGGGTTCGTTCCGCTTGCGTTTGACCAATGTCGCCAATCCGTCGTGCAACATTCGGGTGCTCGCGGATTCTCGGCAGACCAGTCCAATTCCACTCGCCAACGCGCCTGCCGCGTGCGCATTTCCCGGTACGGTAATCAACGCAACCAATTTAGCGCCTAACACAGTTATCACAGCGCCTGCGACGGAAAGCACGGTGCTCCCTGGTACGACATTAGCCTTTGATGTGGTCGGAATTGATCCGGAAAATAATGTTCCGCTTACTTATTTTTGGGATTTTGACGGTGCCGCGCCGAATTCAAACCTACGCAACCCAGTTGTGACTTTCAGTCGTCCTGGTGTATTTCGAGTAGTGGCGACAGCAACAGATTCTCGTGGGGCTACTGATCTAACGCCTGACGTGCGCACGGTTATCGTTCAGGGCACTTTGCCGGGGCCAATCGGTGGCGGTTCGACACTTGCGCCCAATGGTACAATCTTGACGCCGTCCGCGTTTACCACTGTCAATGCGGGGCAACCGGTCAATTTCTCCGCTGTTGGCAGCAGTACCAGTGGCTTAGCGCTAACGTATGTCTGGAACTTTGGCGGTGGTGCTGCCAACGTCGTTGCGCAGAACCCCGGTCCTGTTGTTTTCACAAAGTCAGGGACCTATCCGATCTCACTAACCGTGGTCGACGCCTTAGGTTATTCAGACCCAACACCCGATACGCGCACAATCGTCGTGCAAGCTGGGACAGGTGGAGGTGGGGGCATTTTTAACAGTCCACCAAATGGCGAAATTTCATCGCCGTTGGCAGAGCCGTATACCGTGCAAGTCGGTCAGTCCGTTGTTCTTTCGGCAACGGGAACAGATCCTGACGGCAATTTCCCGCTTACTTACATGTGGGATTTTGGAGGTGCAGCGCAGCCTTCACCGCAACAAACAACGAGTGTTGTATTCACGCAGCCAGGCACGTTCAAGGCTACATTGAGTGTATTTGATAGCCTTAATGGGATGGATCCGACGCCCGCCGTGCGAACGATTGTTGTGCAAGGCACGGGTCAGCAACCGCAAAGTAGCGTTGTTCCTGACAGCACGATACTTGCGCCGTTTCAAGATGTGACGATTCCAGTCGGCAACTCGGTAAATTTCTCCGGCACGGGCGCGGACTCAGTCGCTGGATCGACGCTAATATACAGCTGGGATTTTGACGGTGGCGCTCCGAATTCGACCGCGCAGAATCCGGGTGCTGTCACGTTTAGCAAGCCAGGTTCTTATCGCATTCGCTTAACCGCGCGCAATAACACAGGTCGAGTTGATTTGTCGCCGGCGGAGCGCATAGTTAATGTTGTAGAAGCTGTGCCTAGCAATAGGGCGCCCGCTGGGCAAGTTATATCGCCTTCGGCTGATCAAACTATCCAGGTAGGGACATCAATTAATTTCGCGGCGTTGGCGACTGACCAGGACGGAACGTTGTCATTTTCTTATGAGTGGGATTTTGGTTCGGCAGCACCGAAGGTAATATTGCAAAATCCAGGCACTGTTGAATTCAAGCAGGCAGGAACCTATAAGGTAACGCTACGCGTGAAAGATGCGCTAGGAATGTACGATCCAACGCCAGAAATTCGTGTTGTTACGGTGCAAAGCGGCACTAACACGAATCAAGCACCGGAGTCCATTATTAGTTCCCCGGCTACTGATTTGACGGTGAGTACGGGTGAAAGCCTTAATTTCATGGGGACGGGTCTGGACGCCGACGGCGGTGTGATTTCTTACCAATGGTCTGCTCCAGGCCTTAACATTCCAAGTGCGAATGCAAGTAATGCGGGTTCGGTGTCGTTCAATCAGCCGGGAGCGTATGTTGTTTCGCTAGTCACCACAGATAGTCGTGGCGTTTTTGATCCAACGCCTGAAACGCGGACGATTACTGTGCGTGATCTTTCAGTGAACAACCCTGCGCCCAATGGCCAGATAATGTCGCCGACCGTGGATCAAGTACAGAATGTTAATGTTGGAAGTGCGCTGAGTTTCTCCGGGACCGCGACCGATGCTAATGGTGGGGCGCCGATTTACTATTGGGATTTCGACGGTGCAACCGCTGACGTGATGAACCAGCAAAGCCCAGGCAACGTTGTGTTCTCTCGCCCAGGCACGTACAAGATTGCCTTGCGCGTAACGGATGATCGTGGCGCTTATGATACGACTCCTGATACGCGTATCATCAACGTGCGTCCCGCTGGAGGAGGTCTGAGTACGGTGGCGCCCGTCGGCACGGTGACGTCGCTCAATGGCGACATCCCAATTGGATTGGGTCAGTCTGTACGTTTCAGTGCTTCAGGAACGGACGCCGACAACAATGTTCCGCTTAGCTACCACTGGAACTTTGATGGCGCTGCACCGGCTAGCAACGCGCAAGACGCCGGTTTTGTCACCTTCACCAAGGCAGGTGTGTATAACGTCAGCATGACGGTGACCGATTCGACAGGCATGAGTGATATGACGCCTGAAATGCGTAAGATCACTGTGTTGGGCGCGGGTTCGGTCACAACAACGTCGGCGGCACCCAATGCGAGTATCACGTCGCCATTCGGGAATCAAAACATTCTTGTCGGTGGAACCATCAATTTCATAGGGGCAGGCACAGATCCATCGGGTAGCACTGCGCTTAGCTACAATTGGAACTTTGGTCAGTCTGGTTTGCAGTCGAGCAGCTTGCAGTCGCCAGGTACATTGACGTTTAACACAGCCGGTACTTACACCGTTACCTTGAGCGTGAGCAATGCCCAAGGCGTGGCTGATCCGACACCTGAAACGCGAGTCATTACGGTTTCGAATACGGGTGGCGGTACTGGCGGTGGCAGTTCCAGCGGCGTTATTTCAGATGGAATGATTCTGACGCCTGCGACCAACACGGTCGTCACGGCGGGCGATGTAGTTCACTTTATGGGCCATGTAATGGACGCGCCAGCGGGTCAGACCATGCGATACCTTTGGAACTTTGGGAATGGCACAACGAGCACGGCGCTAAGCCCAGGCGATGTTGTGTTCAATAGCCAAGGTACATACAATGTTAGCTTTACTGTGATTGATGTGAACGGCTTAACGGACCCAACGCCTGCCATGCGAACGATTACCGTAAATCCAAAGAATTGACGTTTAATCGCTAGATGATAAAAAACGCCCCACTTCGGTGGGGCGTTTTTTTTCGCCGGAAATTTTCCGACCTTAAATAACGGGGACTGTGTTTGCCCTTGTAGACTTGCCTCGAACTGAATCATTGGCACTGGATTGGTCGAGAATGTAAAGCGCCGATAAGAACAGCATCACAATAAGTCTTATTGCTGTGCACCTCGGATTTCCTTCCCCAAGAGACACCAGCACGTTTTTTTTGATCGCGATCTGAACTATTTGAGTGTGCCAGAATCTAATTCCGTAGTTGCGGCGCTGTGGTAGTTGCCCAACTATCTGAATTTTAGGATTCGAGCAAATATAATGGAAAGAAAATTACTTAACGGCGTGATAGAAGGTTTTTCTCGCGTAAAAGACACTGACGTTGCCAATTGCCAATTGGGTGGGAAAAAGCTTTACTTGCATCGCGATTTGGCCGACGAAGTCCGCAATGGCGACAATGTGTACGTCTACGTTGTCGCCGCTAAGGATGGTTTTCGCGCGTTGGCGCTGAGAAACATTACACGCGGCAAAGTGTCTCAGATCGACTGCACGAACAATATTCTTTTGTTCGGCACAGGGTTTGTTCTGGCGTTTATTTTTGGGATTATTGGTTTGCAGGGCACGCAAGGACCGACGATTTCAACCATTCAAGAAATCATCGGTGTCTTAGGCGTTGTCCTTGCCGTTTATTCGCTACGTGCTACCGTTCTGATTATGCGGGCGACGAGCGTGGTGCGGTATTCTGGATTGGCGGGTTCTTGATTTAATTTTAACGTCCGACGATGCGCCCTAGCTTCGGGCGAAAACGTCAGAAATTCGTGTATAGCGCGAACAAATTGCGTTTGTTCTGCCAACATTCGGCTTCAACAAAATGTGTCTTGGCGCTGTTAGGCTGAGTCGCGAGAACGCGCTCTATAACTGTTAGGGAAGGGTCCCGCGAAGCATATGATGTGTTATGAGCCGAGTGGCGTGCGGGTGGAATTTTTTTGGTTGGGGAAGTAGGATTTGGGGAGTTGATGACGTAACGTATTCTGATGGCGTTTCTGCACGCATGTATATGACTAAAGAAAATGCCAACGCTATTATATATCCTGACCCCAGTTCCCCTGCTGTGAAGGCTGGGGAAAAATGAAAAATAAACCTAACGAAGAAGGAACTCGGGTGAATTCAAATTGGGTCAGAGAAAGAATTCTGCTTAACGCATCGGCTACAATTTTCCTACTGTTCGCGGTCGCGTATCTCATTGCGCCGGATGAAATGGTAGCAATGATTGGAATCAGTCTAACACAGAGCGGATCAACCGATATTCGCGCGACTTACGGTGGGCTTCAAGCAGGAATCGCGATTTTTCTTTTTTGGTCCGCGAGATCTAGCGGTCAGTCGGAAGCCGGGTTACTGGCATTGCTGTCGATTTGTGGCAGTGTGGCCGTATTTCGGGCCGTCGGTGTCGCCACCAGCGGTGAATTAGGTTTGCATTACATCGGTTTTCTTTTCGAGATTCCGCTGGCACTCTTGGCATTGATAGCGCTGCGACGACGAGTTAATGAAGCTAAGTCAATCTAACCAATCGCCCTTACCGGCACCGGAAACAACGCGGCAATCCTGGGGTTGCTGTGGCGGAGTTATTCTATTCAATCGTTATGTTCGGAGACCATTACTGTCGTTGTGGCCGCGTGCCAATTTCGGAGGGTTTAACGGTGAAAGCGCATAAAGGCGGTTGCCATTGCGGAGCTGTCCGCTGGGTGGC
>JANOTC010000121.1:0-3127 GCA_031416175.1 Gammaproteobacteria bacterium | reverse complement strand
AAGATATCGTCGCATTAGTAGCCTTGTTTAGGCCCGGTCCCTTGCAGTCTGGGATGGTTGACGACTTCATTAACCGAAAGCATGGTCGCGCCAAGATCGACTACCCGCACCCGTCGTTAGAGCCGGTTTTAAAGCCGACCTACGGTACCATCCTGTATCAAGAACAAGTGATGCAAATTGCCCAGGTGTTGGCGGGATATACGTTAGGCGGCGCAGACATGCTGCGACGCGCCATGGGGAAGAAAAAGCCAGAGGAAATGGCCAAGCAGCGTTCCATTTTCGTCAAAGGTTCTTTGGATCGGGGCGTCCAAGAAGCGGTTGCCACTCATATTTTCGACTTAATGGAGAAGTTCGCGGCCTACGGATTCAATAAATCGCATTCGGCTGCTTATGCCTTAGTTTCCTACCAAACCGCCTGGCTAAAAGCGCATTACCCCGCGCCATTTATGGCGGCGGTATTGTCCGCCGATATGGATAATACGGAAAAAGTGGTGCACCTGGTCGATGAGTGTCGGCAAATGGCCATCAAATTGAAAGCGCCGCACGTTAATCTTTGTGACTATGCGTTTACCGCGCAAGACACCTTAACCATCCATTACGGGTTAGGCGCATTAAAAGGTGCAGGCGAAGCGGCGTTGTTCGGTATCATTAGTGAAAGAAAAGCGAAAGGTGCGTACACGGACCTGTTTAATTTCTGCAATCGCATTGACTTGCGCAAGGTCAATCGCCGAATTTTAGAAACGCTTATTCGCGCGGGTGCGTTGGATGGACTAGGGCCAAATCGCGCAAGCCTAATGGAAAGTTTGAGCACCGCGCTACAGGCCGGTGAACAACATTCGCGTAACGACTCCGCCGGTCAAAATGACTTGTTTGGATTTGCCGCTCATTCTGGAAGCGCGCAAAGTCAGCGTATGACCGTCGTGCCAGAATGGGAAGAAGGCCCATTATTGGACGCGGAAAAAGAAACCTTAGGTCTTTATCTCAGCGGCCATCCGATTGACCGATACGAAAAAGAACTTAAAAATTTCGTGAGTTGCCGAATTTCCGAATTGAGGCCGGATCGAAAACAAACGGTAGTCATCGCGGGCCTCATCGCGGGTTTGCGCATGGTTAAAACAAAAAAAGGTGACAAGATGGCGATCATCACGCTCGATGATCGCTCAGGCCGCATCGACATGGCCGTGTTTTCCGATATGTATCATAAAAATATTGAGTTACTGGCGATGGACAAGCTTTTGATCGTCACAGGAGAAGTCACCCTCGACGATTTTTCCGGCGGCCTGCGCATGAAAGTGAAGGAGTTATTCGATATTGATCACGCGCGCGGTCAATACGCGAAACGCTTGGTGATCACCGTATCCGGTCAAAATTTATCTAAGGAATTTGTGCCTACGCTGGCGGCAGCACTCATCCCTTATAAGGCCGGCACCTGCCGTATATTTATTGATTATCGGAAGAACGGCGTAAAGGCGAGTCTGGCGTTAGGGGATGAGTGGAGTGTGCGTCTTTCTGACGAATTGCTGCGCAATTTAGGACGTATGAAAGAGCCTGACTCAGTCGAATTGCAATATTCTTAACCAAAAATCCACATCCATGCTTCGTGAACTCAGTGCCAGAAAAATGCGGTTATTAGCTCAGTCGCGGGGCAGCATGCCGCTGATAGGGGTTTGTTCGGTGGGAGAGTGGGAATTTACACGCCCGAGCTTGCACGAGCGCGAGCACTATCGGCTTTTGAGAATAGACTCAACCGCTGTTGGGTACAGCGGTTGAGTCTAGACAAAAAGCGGGCTTAAGACCGCAAAGAGGCCGAAACTGGATGCGCGCTGGGCGACGCTATCCTTTGCGTCGGCGTGCCGCGCCCAGACCGGCCAAGCCTATTCCTAACAATGCGAGCGAGGCTGGTTCTGGAACATTTACTCGCACAGTTGAAATTGCCCCTACGGCGTCGATATCGGCGCCCACAGAGCCACCAGAGCCGCCACCGCCTTCATTAGGGTCGTCCGTCAGTCGAACGAAGCCGAACTGATCTGCCAAGGTAAAGCCGAAGGCGTCTATATCAATGCCTGCAGTGCTGCCAAAGACTTTGCCGATTGAAGACCAAGTCACGCCATCTTTGCTGATATCAACAAATGTATCCTCAACATTGGGACCAACTTCAAACACCCAAAGATCCAATGCGTTAGAATCGCTACCTGTTAGTTTATTGTCGTCGAAGCGCAATACAATGCTGCCACCGCTGCCGAGTGAGACAAATGTGCAGTTCGCCTGGCTGACGCAGTTGTTATTGCCAGCATAATTTGGCAGTCCTAGGGCATTGATCCCGCCTTGGAAAGGCAGGCTAGGTAGGCTGGCAGTATAAGAAAGAGAGACGAGTGTGTCTGCAAATGAAATTGCGCCTTGCGGAAAGTCGGTTCCCCCTTGCGAGTTACCGATGAATACCGCATGCGCGGGTGAAGCGACGGCAAATCCAAGCGTGGCCAACATCCCGAAAAAAAGCTTTCTGTGAGTCATATGGTTGAGTCCTCAAAATAATTAAAGTTAGAATCGCTTAATGCAAGTTTTTTCATATTACATTTGCCATCCTATTGAGAAAATAAAGGCTTTTAGAACAAGCAACGAACTTAAGCAAAACTTAAACCATCAAAACTAATGGTTAATTAACAATTAGTTGCATAGTTTCAGGCGATTTTATACGCTTAGGATATAAAATATTCCGACAAGTAATTCACTGCGCAGGACGTATTGGTGTTCCATGGCATGACAGCGTTGCAATACGCACATTGACCAAACTGACTCCATCGAGATGGAGAACGGGTTTCCGATCGCGGCAAACTTTACTTCCAACACATCCACACATCCCAATGCGGCCTCACGTTTATTTTCTAGCGTAATCTGCATGGTCGCAATGCAGTGAGGTTCAATGACTTCTAACTTCTTGAATTCCTCCACCACGAAGTCATAAAGTTCTCGCCGTTGATTCTTCGTGGGACCGACCTTACTCAAAATATCGTGATCGAGCCAACTGATTAGGGTATCGAGTGTTTTTGAAATCGTGCGCGCTTTTGTTTCGTTGGCCTGGGTGTGTCAATACGTTGTTGGTGCGTGCGCATATCCTTATCGTAAGGTA
>JANOTC010000120.1:0-5293 GCA_031416175.1 Gammaproteobacteria bacterium | reverse complement strand
CACGGCTATCTGAAGCACAAACGCATTCAACCGCATGGGCTGCGCGCTTCACGGCAGCCACCGCAAGCTGGAGTGCCGCTTCCGAAATTGATGGTTCCACGACGATGAATGCTTCCTCACCCCAATCTGGCTTTGCAGGCGGAAACACGCCTATCGTGGAGTTTGTGCGGGCTGCCAGCAACGGCAGTGGCGCGCATCAAATTCTCTCCACACAATTATATAATTCGGCATGGAGCACGCCTGCGGTGGCGAGCAGCGCAACCTGCGGGTTGAGCGCACTGAAGATTTGTAACGCCAGCCATCCTAAGCTCGCCGCCAATGCCAACGGCGCGGTATTTGCGGTGTGGGAACAAGAAACGACCGTTAAAAAGGAATTTCAATCGCCAACGCCGCGCAATATCCCTGCGGTGCGTCTAACAACTCAACACACCAATCATTACCCATTTGACACATCCAGGCAGGCGCTAACTCTACCGAGCTTGCCTCAAGGTCGATTGAAATATGCTTCGGCTCTAGCTGACAACCTAATCCGACTGCCTTCATCACGGCCTCCTTGCACACCCAATGATGCGTAAATAATTCTGCTTTCTCAGTCGCCGCCGTACTTTCTAACAATTCCGCCTCACTTTGTGTCAATGCATGATTCACCAGCGTAGGCGTGATTCGATGAGGCTCCAAAATCGCTTCAATATCAACACCCACGGGCATATGTGAAATCGCTAACAACGCCCGATCACCACTGTGACTTAAGCTGAAATGACAGTCTGGATAGTCTAACAGCCAAGGCTTCCCCAAGGGTGTGGTGCTCAAACGAATTGAGTTCGGCGGTTCATTGAGCCAATTGCCGAGTTGCGTACGCAGGCCCCAGCGCGCTGCCACGAAACGCTGCGCTGGCTCTGCGCGACGATAGCGATGGAAGCGCTCACGTTCACTCGCGTCAAGCAAATTAAATTGCTCAGCTAACGGCTTCCTCTGCGCCTCACTGGCTAACGACCAAGCGCTGAGTAAAACCTTCGCATGTGTGGCGCTAACTAAGTCGAAGTTGTACATACACCAGTGAGTTCTTGCTGAGTTGTCCGAAGAAGCTGTGGTCGGGTCCGAAGTAATAGTCGGCGCCTGTTTGAAAATTCCAGTGATCATTCAGGGCGTAGTTCAGCTTAGTTCGCCACACGCCGTCGCGCGCGGGCCACACGACTACGCCAGATGTTTCCGCCATCAAGGTGTCGTTTAACCATCGACTCGCTAATCGCCAGGTCATCCCGACTTGAGTGGCAGCCGTTTGGTGGCTCGTTGCGGCCTGTCGCCAAGCAATTTCCCTTTCTACGGGATTCATTAGGCTGTCAGGATCTTTGAAATCTAACACGTGTTGTAATGACCCTTGCACCCCGAACGTGGTCGCGTTTGGGAAGGTCCACTCCGCGCCACCCACCAGCCAGGCTTGGCGTTTTTTGTGGAGGAAGTCTGCTGCACCGTCACTTTCCGTTTCCATCCACGCCGCTTCGGCCCGCCAAACTGCATCGCCCTGCGTTAAACTGATATCTGCACCCAATATCTGCACCGGGTGACTCTGCACAGACACGGTTAGACCGTCTTGACCGAATCCGGCGATAGAAAGATCCGGCATCGGATCAACACCGCGAAAATAAGACAAGGAACCGTCTACACCTTCGCCATTGGCTTCCCACTTAAATGCCCACTGCGGTCGCGTAGGCGAGGTGTCCACTGCGTAATTCACGTTAGCTAGGGGCTGCAAAGGGAGGGTGTAGCTGGCCCCGTGCGCAAATAGTAAGCCTGAAAATTGCCCGTGCTCCGTATTGATGCTCAGTTGCGCCGCGTCATTCCCGTAACGTTGATCACCGTCTTCAGGCACTAACAACGTAAAGTCACGCTGCGATAGGTTGTCGGTTGGATTAAGCCCATCCGCACGACCCCACACGACTAGCTGGCGTCCCACTTTCAATTCGAACGGCTCGTAGTCAAGACGCCAATAGAGTTCGCGCAAGCGAGATCGCGGTTTTTCAAGATCGCGATGACCTTGATCAGCCACCCATCCGCCTCCCACCCATTGCCCCAATGACTCTGTTTTGAGTTTGAATTGTCCCCAAGCGCTAATTCGACCAACACCACGGATGTCATCCAAGTGGCGTGAACCGCTCCATACATCGCCCCGCAAAGAAAGGGTTGTGTCTATATTATCTGCCAGACCTTCAGCATAAACAGGTATATTCGCGGAAGAAAAAAACACTATTATTAGACTCAATCCCCCTTTCCACTTCAAACTCACTTTTCCAACTCCTTGGGCGTGAACATTTTCTCAGGTACATCTTGATCGGCCTTAAAGCCTTCGAATCGAATCGACGTGCGATGTCCGGTTTGTAAGTTCTCCGCTTCCGACAACATCGCTTGCCAACGCCCATTGCTGCCTACTTGTTGTATGTCCGCTGCTGTAATCCGCTTCAATGGATGATTGCGTAAATCCCAAAAATCAGTACGAACGGCGACGAAATTATCTTTACGTACCCACGACAACCGTTTGCTGTAATTGGTGTTATCGCGCACTTTGTCGTTTGCCGCGACTGATTCAATAACATACGTGGCAACTCCATCAAGAGACTCTTCTTTCACCAAGGTGTGAGTCCATTCATCCATTTGGAGACCAATCACATCGCCATAACTGAAATCTGTACCGACAAAACTGTCCTTTTTATTTGAAGCAGAAAGTCGACGAACCTTGCCTAAGGCTGGTAAGTAAATCCACATATCATCATCAGCATGTGCGTCTTCAATGAGCAAGGTCGCGGTGCCTTTGATGTCGGCGGGCGAAAGAAAGCGAACTAGGCGCATGGTGTCTTCACCATTGGCTCGCAAGCGCGTATGTCCAATAATTTTTCGTATACGCTCGGCACCGTCTTTATTTTTTAGCGTGAAGGTGGCGTTGGTAATCGAGTCCTTAACTTTCGTCGCTGCCAGGCTCTTTTGCATGATGAATGCAGGCGACAGTGTTTCCGCATGAGCGGTGCGTGCCACCATGAGCAAGGCAGTGGACCCTATCACTAACATAACAGCCAGTTGCCAAATCGGCCTACGCACGGTGGAGTTAAAAATGAACTGCGGTTTCCAGTAGAGCACCAAACTCGGCACCAACGTCAGCGAAGCCAACACGCTCACGACCATCGCAACGACGATAAACATCGACAACCAAAGATGAACATTGTAGCCGATGGAGAGCGCCAACACTGAATAGCCACAGGCCACTGCCGTAGCAACAAAAAGAGCCGCTTTTCCCGCTGTCGCGAAGGTTTGTCGCATGGCCAAATCCTGATCCACACCAAGCCGAATTTGCTCACGCATGCGATACAAGAAGTAGATTGCGTAGTCTGCGCCAATACCCACTGCCATGGCAGAAATCAAAGAGTTAGGGATATTGAGTGGAATATTCAGTGCGCCCATTAATCCAAACACCGCCAGCACCGCCAGCGCTAAGGGCATCAGCACAATCGCACCGGCGGCCAGGGATCGAAATGCCAAAGCCGAAACAACGAAAATTGCGAGTGCAATTTGCACAATGTTGAGAACCTTTCCCTGCACCATGGTGTCCGTGAGTGCGATAGTTTGCGCTACATCGCCACCGAAGCTGATCTTGACGTTTTGGCCAAACGCACGATCCGTATGCGCTTTCAACTTGTCGACCAAGGACTTGATGTAGGCGTTGCCGCCCGTCTTAAGCAGGATAGTAATTTTTGCCGCTTTATAGTCGTAATCAACGTAAGAATCGAAATCGCCAGGTTCGCCCGACATCGAATAGAGCAACAAGTATTGAGAAACTAAATCGCCCGTGGCAGGCAATTGATTTTCCGCAGGCGCGTCGCCTTTCATCGCCTGGTTAATACGTTTTAGATAATCAACGATGGATATCGTTTTACCGACAAAAGGCTGCGTTTCTGCGAAACGTTGCGTACTTTCGATGGCACGCAAGATTTCAGGCGATTTAATGGAATCCGCGCCCGCCCCTTCAACCATGATGTAAAGGCTGTTGGTGCCGCCCAATTGCCGATTAAGAAATTCATCGTCCTTCTGTATATCGAGACTGCTGGAAAAGAAGTTCTTGCTCGCATTATCAACGACGATAGAGTTCGCACCTACGGCGCAAAGGACAACAAACACTAGCGTACCGATCATCACCACGCGTCGACGCGCCACCGGAATCACTTGGTCGGCGATCCAGTTCGGGATGCGATCCCAGATGCGTAATTTCTTTTCTGTCGTGCGGTCACGATCCGTCGGCGGTTTAAGCAAAGATCGTACGGCGGGAATGAACGTCATTTCTAATAGAACAGCACTCAAAATGCCAATGCCAGTGAAAATACCGAACGTGCGAATAGTGGCAATATCAAACGCGAGTAGCGAAAAGAAACCCAGCGCAGCCACGCCACCGGCGATCATCATAACGGGGCCGACTGCAACAAGTGAACGCACAACGGCTTCGCGATTCGCATCTTTTGCGGAAAGCAAGCTCACATGCCTTAACTGCTCGTATTCTTCATAGTATCGCTTGAGTAGCTGCACAGCGTGACCCGCCGCGACGGCAAGAATTAGTATCGGCGTGGGCGAATTGAAAATGTCGAGCGGCTGCCCTAACACACCCATGAACCCAGTTCCCCACACCACGGCCATTAATGCAGTGACCAGCGGCAGAATTAGTCCTTGTTTGGTTCGAAATGCCTCGTAGTGCAGCAAGCCAATGACAAGAAGGGCGATGGGGAATAAAATATTGATGCGTTCTGCAAATTTTTCCGTTTTGTCTAAATAGACGGGATTCCCGCCTAGCGTAATCGTTAGCGCCGGGTTTGCCGCCGCATCAACTACCGCTTTTATCGGCTCGACCATCTTCTGAAAACCGTCAGAACGCTCCTCGACTTCTACCAAAATAGCCGCAGTGCGAAAATCTGGTGATACGACTGAACTAAGATAAATCGGATTGGCTTGAATCAACGCCTTTAAGGCTGCTTGATCCTCAGCGGTAACAGGTATTTTTTCCAGAAGAGGCTTGGCTTCCAAACCCTCCTCCGTTCCCTTTATCGCTTTCGCCTGATGCGCCGCCAAGCTAACCAAGGTTGAACGCACAACGCCCGGCGTGGCTTCCAATTGACGGGTGATGCGCTGAACGGTTTCCAAAACAACAGGCTGAAAAATATCGCCTTGCTTTGGACTAACACCCACCAGCATTAGATACTTCGAACCAAACACTTCCGCTACGCGATTGGTCGCTTTGAAATAAGGATGATTCTGCGGC
>JANOTC010000119.1:0-3420 GCA_031416175.1 Gammaproteobacteria bacterium | reverse complement strand
GTTGGACGTTGGACGTTGGAAAGAGTGTGACAACCGCGCGGTTGCTTGGCAAGCATGCGCGGTAAATTTTTGCCACGGCTAGGCGAATGTTCATGGGGCGGCTCTCTCGTTTTTCCGTTTTTGGGTCGCCACCCAGCGATTGCGGCCGGGCGCTTAGGGTTCTGAATTCGGGCGCGAAGGTGGGCTGCCATCGCGACGAAGCATAAGATCGGTTATGGTTGAGGAATTGTCAAGGTTTTTTGGTTGCTGGCGTTGCGCCGCACGACACCCATCGACAACCTTCAACCGCTAGGGATGGCTCGCCTTGTCGCAAGCCAAAATATCCCACACTATTGTGTCGGAACTAAAATCCTGTTCGTGTGGCCACATGATGCCATGGTGTGCCGGGCGAACTTGGCGAAAATATGCCTCGTCCGCAAGTTCTTTGAATGCGCTACCGCTCAAATAGGGCTTTACATCAAAAACGCCAGAAATCCCGCTGCTTGTGAGGATCTCAATTTGGAAGTCAGCCATAAGGTCTTCGCTATGATCGGCGCCGATCTGGCCCACAATCATGCCTACCGTGACGCGCATACCGCGAATACAAGTTTTACCGCCCATCAATTCGGGCTCCTGCGTAATGCGATCACGCTGTCCCATGCTTTACGGTTACGGTCGAGGCTCCGTCACGCTTTGAATAAACTAGCGGGTCATCATATGCCGCAGGTCTTTTATCAGAACGAAAAGATGAAGCGGGTCAGTTGGCGAAGGAATAAAGCCAAAATGCTCGTAAAAAGCTCGGGCTTTATCATGTTTGGCATGCGTTGCCACAGCGCGAATGCCGGCAATGTCGGCAGCGCGTGGCGTACGGGACATCGCATCTTTGAGCAATCCAGCGCCTACTCCTTTGCCTTGGGCCGGCTGGCTAACAGCTAGGCGCGCTAACAACATCAACGGCACCGGTTGACACGCCAGACCTTTTTTGAGGCGTTCGGGTGCATCGTCGTAGGACACTTCACTGACCACCAGCGTATAAAACCCGATAACGCAGTTATCAGCCAAACCAATATAAGTTTGTGAAGCGCTGGCTTGTTGGTTTGAAAATGCAAAGCGTTTTAAGAAACGATTCAGGGCTTCATCGCCACAGTCAAAATCATCTACCGGGTGGTGTCTTGTCAGTTTCTCGATACTAAAAATGGTCATCCGCCGACCGCTGGGGGATTGTTTTCAAATACACTCGGCTCGTTCAGCAAACGCTGTAAACGCGGATGAATGCGGGCAGGCGCATCAAGCGCCGCCAGGAAAGCTGTCCATTGCTCCGCATTTAAACCGAAATGTTGACGGTCGGACAATGTTTCATCGGCATGCGCCAATGCACTCTCCAGCACAAATTCACTAACGGAACACTGGGCAGCCACCGCTGCACTGTAGAGTTTATGCTTCATGCTTGGCGTTACGCGTAAATCAATCTTTTCGGAACGGATACTTGCTTTTGACATGACTCTGTCGCCTCCCGTGATATACCACGCACGTTTCACACTATAGCATATTTGCCAGACAATGTCATGACGGTTGCCCGGCAAAATGGGCCAGACCTGGCTTATTTGATATCCAGGATCCTTCGACACGCTCAGGACTTACGGGGATGTATTAAGGGGCGTTAATAGTGCGTCCGCCGCTCATAACATCTCATACACCGAAGCCATTGGCAGCGTGAGGCCCACGGATTCCAAACGAATCCCTTCGTCCCCTGTATAGGTATCTACCCACCATCCGCCCGCGCCGTCGCGACGGTAAACCTCGACCTGCATGCGATCCTGGGTCACTAGCACGTATTCTTTCAGACTATCCAACACCTGGTACGCAAGCAGTTTTTCGCGCCGGTCAATCGCTTCTGTGGCGGGTGAGAGGACTTCCACAATGAGGCAAGGGCGGGATTTATGGTATTGCTCGGTATCGCCAGGATCGCAGGTGACGAGCACATCGGGATAGTAAAATGCCTGCATCTTTTCCACACGCACTTTCATATCGGACATGAAAGTGCGGCAGCCCCCACCCCGCAGGTGGGCGCGCAATGCCGTATAAAGGTTTCCGGCGATTAGGTTATGCGCCTCACTGGCTCCCGCCATGGCGAATATCCGCCCGGCCACGTATTCATGGCGCACCTGGCTGCGCAGTTCGCCGTCCAGGTAATCAGCTACGCTCAGGGGCGACAAATGGGCGTGCAGAGCCATATTCGGGACCTCATGAAAATCAATGACGGGTACTATCATAGCCGCAAAGCGCTGAGCTAACAGCTACGTAGCGGCTGAACCTCCCGAAAAGGGAAGAAAAAAGGGGCCTGGCACATATAATTTTGACGGTGCGATACATGTGTAGCGCGCAACAGCGAGTGCATCAAATAACCGACGAATCCAGGTTTTCTTTCTGCGTCCACCCAGCTTGTACTATTTTTCATTATGACTATACTGGTCATAATGAAACGCCCCGTGAGCACACACCATGAAAACCGCCGCCGTTTCCGAGATCAAAGCCGCGCTGAGCGAATACCTGGCTAGAGTCAAAGCGGGCGAGGAAGTGATGATCACCGAACGCGGTAAGCCCATAGCCAAGATCGTTCCTTTGCGGCGTGATCACGCAGGTGTCTCACCCCACTTGCTTGCGCTCGAACAAGCAGGCCTGGCACGCCTGGGCACCGGTAGCCTTCCGGATGGATTTTGGGATTTACCGCGGCCGCAGGATGCGGCCGGTGGAAGCCTTGACGCGCTACTGAAAGAGCGCGAGGAAGAGCGATGATTTTCTGGGACGCCTCGGCTATTGTCCCGCTCTGCGTAGATCAACCTGCCACGCCATTCGTGCGCGCGATCCTCGAAACCGACTGTGTAATTGCCGCCTGGTGGGGCAGCCCGGTGGAATGCTATTCCGCCTGGGCCCGGCTGCGGCGTGAGGGCTTTCTCAGCGAACGCGGTGAAAGCCAGTCACGTCGAGTGCTTAGTCTGTTGGCGGCAAGCTGGACCGAGATCGAACCAAGCCGGGAAGTGCGCGACCTTGCGGGCCGCATCTTGCTGCTCCACCCGCTCCGCGCAGCCGACTCCCTACAACTCGCTGCGGCACTCGTTTGGGCGGGAAAATCCCCTACTGAACTTAGTTTCGCCTGTCTGGACCGCAGACTGCGCGACGCCGCGCATAAAGAAGGTTTCCAGATTTTGCCGGCGGATTTGCCGTAGCGCGCAGCAACCTAGTCTGGCGCCTTTCTCGGCTTGAGGATAGGAACTAAAGTGCGACCAGGCAAGGTCGATTATTCCAGCGGGTGCGAATCCCGTCCCAGCAAGTTAGCAGGCCGTAAGCGCACCGAGTCAAGCGGGACGGAAGGGGCTTGTTCGCGCCCTCTTTGTCGGCGCAGACTGAAATTTGCCCGGGTCGAAGGATGTGCGCTGGGCA
>JANOTC010000118.1:0-6860 GCA_031416175.1 Gammaproteobacteria bacterium | reverse complement strand
AAACCCGAGCTGTCTTCAGCCGGCCCGGAAATAATCAACGGCGTGCGCGCTTCGTCGATCAAAATGGAATCGACTTCGTCCACGATCGCAAAATGGGTATCGCGTGACGCGCGTTCTTCGCCGCGAAACGCCATGTTGTCGCGCAAATAATCGAAGCCGTATTCGTTGTTGGTGCCGTAGGTAATGTCACACGCATAAGCGGCACGTTTGTCTACCGCGTTTTGGCCTGACACGATTACGCCTGTCGTTAGCCCCAGAAAACTGTAAAGCTTCGCCATCCAGGCCGCGTCACGACTGGCAAGATATTCATTCACGGTGACGACATGCACACCTTTGCCCACCAAAGCGTTCAAATAGACTGGGAGCGTTGCGACCAGTGTTTTACCTTCGCCCGTGCGCATTTCAGCAATTTTGCCTTCGTGCAACACCACACCGCCGATTAATTGCACATCGAAATGCCGCATCTCTAGGGATCGCTTACCGGCCTCACGCACAACCGCAAACGCTTCGGGCAACAAATTATCCAAGGCCTCGCCCTTAGCCAAGCGTTCGCGGAACTCGGCCGTTTTGCCGCGTAGTTCTTCGTCTGAAAGTTTGAGTAGTGGCGGCTCCAGCGCGTTTATGCGGAGAACCGTTTTTTGTAGCCGCTTTATTTCACGGTCGTTGCGACTTCCAAAAACCTTACTCAGAACTTTAGTTAGCATAAGCTGGCTACTCGGTGGTATTCAGGTGGACTTCAAATTTCGGGCGTTATTATAGCCTTTCTGGCTAGGATTTCACGCAGCGAAACAAACCGATCCAACGACAAAAACGAATAGGGCGCGAGTTGTTTCCAACTAGCGCCCTATCACTCTTAAACTTACGATGAATTACTTCGCCGAGGCGGACATAAATTGCATTGGGTCGATAATCTGACCATTGCGCATGACTTCAAAATGGACGTGCGGCCCGGTCGAACGTCCGCTGGAACCCAAGAGTGCGATCTTCTGGCCCTTTTTCACCGTTTCTCCAATACTCACTGCAATCGCATCTTGACTATGTGCATAGCGTGTCACGTATCCATTACCATGGTTAATTTCGACCAAATTGCCGTAGCCAAAGCGCGGTCCGGCCCACGTTACTACGCCGGAGGCGACAGCTATGACGTCAGACCCATATTTACCCGCGATATCAATTCCGTCATGGTGCGCGACCTTGCCATGGATCGGATCGGCGCGCTCCCCAAAGTAGGAGGAAATCCAGCCGCCTTTTACTGGCCAGCCTTTTGGTGACACATCTTCTTGTACACCGCGATTGAGCAACATACTTTCAAGCACGCTTAATTGCAGCGAGCGATGCTCTAGTTGCCGCGCTAAATCTTGTAGCTCCGACATGAAATCGCCAGAACCCCCGCTGGTATCACGATTTGCAATAGCTTCAGGACCCCCTTGCGACGGTGCCTTTTCGAAATCGAATTCGCCACCATTCAGATTCGCTTTTTGGACTAAACGCTGGCCAAGCGCATCCAACCGAATGACATGCGCTTTTAACTGACCCAGACGCATCGCCAAGGCGTTCATGTTCTCTTGAGCGTCGCGGCGTATGATTTCCAGCTCTTTTTGCTGGCCAACCAATTGGTTCTGCATGCCACCAATTAAAGTGTCAGGCGCCGATTGCTGTGTGCCGAGAATTATTCCCGCACCCAACGCAATGCCAAACGCAAGCGACAACGCAATGCCTGTCAGAGTCCATTGAATTGGACCCATGTGGTAACGCGCTGTTCGCCCACCCCTGTTTGTTACAATCATCAAACTCATAAACGGTTTCCCTTTTTGTTGTAGTATCGTCTGCCCCCAACGAGACTTTAGGCAATGACGCGAGGACGAACTCCCCAGCCCCTCAATAGTATTCTAACGGACCGCTCGGCTACGGTCGAACGGCTTTTTCAAAACGTTCAATTTCTTAAAAAGATCAACGTCTTAATTAGCGAGTCCGCCTCTGCGAAACTGGCCCCACACTGCTTTGCCGCCGGAATTCGTGATCGACAACTCATTATCGTGGTCGATTCCCCGGCGTGGGCCACACGTTTACATTTCGAACAGAATGCAATAATTCAACGTGTCAGGCAACAACCTGAGCTTGGAACTTTGACCGGGATCCAGATAAAAGTTCGCCCCAAGGACACTCGACCCGTCAATGAAGTGCGTCGAACCGCACCGCTATCATCTGAGATCACAGCCGAAATCAAAGCCTGTGCTGACAAGATTGACGATCCAAAATTAGCGTGTGCTTTACGTCGACTGGCCGAACACGGTAGCCGACGTCTCAAGTCTTAATTAGTTAGCGACGGCGCAAACGCTCAACTGAAGCAAAAACAATAAATATTATAAGCTATACAGCCAGCGCGTGAACGTAGGAAATCGGCGAACGTTCATCTGCTTCAAATGTAACCAGTTCCCACGCTTCTTTGCGAGCGATTAATGCCCGCAATAGCTTATTATTTAAGGCATGGCCCGACTTGTGACCCACAAATGCGCCAATCAGGCTATGCCCCAACAGATATAGATCGCCGATAGCATCAAGCACTTTATGCTTTACGAACTCGTCTTCATAACGCAAGCCTTCGGCATTTAATACCCGGTATTCGTCGATCACGACCGCATTGTCCATGCTGCCACCCAAGGCTAGATTGGCGTTTCGTAATTTTTCAATGTCGCGCACAAAACCAAAGGTGCGCGCTCGACTCACTTCTTTTACGAAGGATGTTGTAGAAAAATCAACTTCAGTACGCTTGCCACTGGTTTCGAAAACAGGGTGATCGAAGTCGATAGTAAACGTGACTTTGAAGCCTTCGAACGGCTCGAAGCGAACCCACTTTTCACCGTCTTCGACGGTGACAGACTGCTTGATGCGTATGAAACGCTTGGGTGCGCGCTGTTCGGCGATTCCAGCCGACTGCACAAGAAACACGAAGGGCGCAGCACTGCCGTCCATAATAGGCACTTCAGCGGCGCTCAAATCCACATAGGCGTTATCAATGCCTAAGCCAGCGAAAGCCGCTAACAAATGCTCAACCGTGGACACGCGCACACCGTCTTTCATGAGCGTGGTAGATAGACGGGTATCACTTACATTTTCTGGTGTTGCTGGGATGTCGACAGGCACGTCCAGATCAGTCCGGCGAAATATAATTCCGACATCGACTGCAGCCGGACGGAGTGTGACGTACACTTTTTGACCCGTATGCAAACCGACGCCGGATGCCCTAATCGCGTTCTTGAGCGTGCGTTGTTTAATCATAAACTAAGTCCGGCTCCGGCTAACTGCCTCATTACGGCCAAATCTTAGCACACGCACGCAACACATTGCTAGCTAATACGACAAATCTTCACAAGGCTGAATGCGCCCTGAACGCCCGTGTGCTGGGCGTTTAGGGCGCATTCACGACAACTTGCACTTATCGTGAATGTTGCATTTTTACAACAAATTAATCCGCCTGGCGCCGGAGGAAGGCCGGGATGTCGAGGTAATCAATATCGGGCGCTGGCGAACTAGGACGGGCATAACGGTCTCCGGCAACGGCCGCTTGTTGGCGCATAACCGTAGGGCGATCAAGGGTTGCGTAGTCCACGTCGCCCGACGCGCGACGGTTCGGCGCGGGTTGAGACTTGGCCACATTGTTATTCACTAAGCGAACCGGCTGCGGCGCAGGCACTTCTTGCGGAAGACCGATGCCAGTCGCAACGACGGTGACGCGCAGCTCGTCGTTCATGGATGGGTCGATGACGGTTCCCACCACCACCGTTGCGTTTTCGGAGGCAAAGGCTTTAATCGTATTTCCTACTTCCTCGAATTCGCCGATGGTCATGTCCAAGCCTGCCGTGACGTTGACTAACACGCCGCGCGCACCCGACAACTGAATATCTTCTAATAACGGGCTATGCACGGCCAATTCTGCCGCTTTGCGCGCACGGTCTTCGCCACGCGCCGAGCCAGCACCCATCATCGCCATGCCCATTTCGGACATAACGGTGCGCACATCGGCAAAATCCACGTTGATTAAGCCGGGGCGCGTAATGAGTTCAGCAATACCTTGCACCGCGTTGAGCAGGACATCGTTGGCGGCTTTGAACGCATCTAACAAACTGACATTTTTTCCCAACACACTTAACAAGCGCTCGTTCGGGATGGTGATCAAAGAATCCACGTACAAGGCAAGTTCGGCGATCCCTTGATCGGCGATGGCCATACGCTTACGCCCTTCAAATGTGAAGGGACGAGTGACGACCGCGACGGTTAGAATGCCTAATTCTTTGGCGGCCTGCGCGACAATCGGGGCGCCGCCTGTTCCAGTGCCACCACCCATACCGGCGGTGATAAACACCATGTCTGCACCTTGCAGCAATTCCATGATGCGCTCACGATCTTCCATCGCGGCTTGACGACCCACTTCAGGGTTTGCCCCTGCACCCAATCCGCGCGTGACACCCGCGCCAAGTTGTAAAATTGTGCGAGCCGATGAGTGTTTCAATGCCTGCGCGTCTGTATTCGCGCAAATAAAATCCACGCCTTCGATATTACCGCGCACCATGTGCTCAATTGCGTTGCCACCGCCGCCACCCACGCCAACTACCTTAATTACAGCGTTTTGTGCAAATGCGTCCACCATTTCAAACATCGCCGATCTCCTTACGTCTACATGGCAAAATTAATAATAAAAATCGTCTTAGTGGCGCAAAATTGGCAATTAATCCAATTCTGAGCCTCCCAAATTAGAAATTGCTCGAAAACCAATCCCGCATGCGGTGCCACGCTCCGGCAGCACCTTGATCAATTCCGCGCATTCCACCATTACCTTTGCGGTTCTGGTGTGCGGATCCGTATAACAATAATCCGACACCCGTGGCATAAATCGGATTCCTGATGACATCCACTAGACCCGCCACAAATTGAGGGGTACCGAGCCGAACCGGCATGTGAAACACCTCTTCTGCCAATTCAACCACGCCCTCCATTTTTGAGCTGCCGCCCGTCAATACAATGCCGGCAGCGATCATTTGTTCCATTCCGCTACGGCGAATTTCCGCTTGGATGAGATTAAATAATTCTTCAAAACGCGGTTCAACTACTTCCGCCAACGTTTGCCTCGCTAGGCGCCGTGCAGGCCGATCACCTACACCAGGCACATCAATCGTTTCGTCGGGGTTCGCCATTTGCGTCAACGCGCACGCATATTTGAGTTTTAATTCTTCTGCAAACTGAGTCGGAGTGCGCAATGCCACGGCGATATCGCTGGTAACTTGGTCGCCCGCAATCGGGATGACCGCTGTGTGCCGAATAGCGCCATCGGTGAATACGGCGATATCGGTGGTTCCACCGCCAATATCTACAAGACACACACCCAACTCTTTCTCATCTTCTGTGAGCACGGCATAGCTAGACGCCAATTGCTCCAAAATAATGTCTTCCACTTCGAGCCCGCAGCGGCGCACGCATTTCACAATGTTTTGTGCGGCACTCACTGCACCCGTGACCATGTGAACCTTGGCTTCCAGTCTAACACCCGACATACCCACCGGTTCGCGGACGCCGTCCTGGTTGTCGATAATAAATTCTTGCGGCAGCACATGCAGTATTTTTTGGTCCGCTGGTATAGCCACGGCACGGGCGGCGTCGATAACGCGCTCGACATCACTCGCCAATACTTCTTTGTCGCGAATGGCGACTATGCCGTGCGAATTTAGCGACCTAATGTGACTACCGGCAATGCCCGTGTAGACAGAACGAATTTGGCAGCCTGCCATCAATTCGGCGTCTTGCACCGCGCGTTGAATGGATTGCACCGTTGATTCAATGTTTACAACAACGCCCTTCTTTAATCCGCGCGAGGGATGCGAGCCCAGGCCGATAATCTCGATGACGCCTTCGGCCGTAATTTCCCCGACAATAGCCACCACCTTCGACGTACCAATGTCGAGTCCAACGATCAAATTTTTATCGGTCTTTTTGCCCATAATATTTACTAGACTGTTGCCTTTCTATCTGCCCCGGGCCGCGCCTCGGTGCCGCTACGCCACTTCACGGCGAAGCCATTGGTGTAACGTAAATCAACGCGCTCTACCTGAGTCTCTGTCGCTTGAAAACGCACAGGGTAGATCTGAACAAAACGCTCAAGTCGTTGCTGGGCATACTCGCGACCGAGCATCAACTCCATTCCATTGCTCAGCTTCAACGCCCAAGAATGGCGGGCATCGAGATTGACGCTTGTTACGTGCAAACCTGTTTTCGCCAACGCGTCAGAAAAACTCACAGCCGATTGGGTCATCAATTTCTCCCCGTAAGGGGGGCCAAAAAAACCGGGCACATTAGGCCAATCTGTTGGCAGTGCTGCCACAAAAGGTCGGCCCTCGGCATTGATTAACATCTCATCGTTCCATCTTGCCACCGGCTTCTCTTCGACGACACGCACTTGCAACACGTCCGGCCAAATGCGATCCACATAGGCCGTTCGTATCCATGGCAAAGACATGACGACCGCATGTACGCCTTTTACATCAACCGTGAGAAAATTCCCGTCGATTCGTGCGGCAACAAGCGCTTTGAGCTCATCGGCTTTCACTTGATTGAACTCGCCAACCAAACGCAACTCACTTAACATCAACACGTCATCGCGCGCGGCATAGTGGGTAGCGAACGCCAAGACCAGCACCCCCACCACGCCCGCGAGCAATTTGAAAACGCGTTGAAGTCGAGCTTTAAGCATGGGTCGTGTGCGTCCCAGTGTTAGGCTTTACCGCCAAGCTGGCATCTAATATACGTAACACCAGTTCGTCGAATTCAATGCCCGCTTGTTTCGCGGCCATGGGCACCAAACTGTGGTC
>JANOTC010000117.1:0-2241 GCA_031416175.1 Gammaproteobacteria bacterium | reverse complement strand
CGTCGGGGATCAGATTAATGTCCTAATGGCGGCGGCTGCATTTAACTTCAGAAAATGGATGCGACTATTTTTTTGCGTCAATTTTTTACAGCTACTGAAGCGGTTAACGGCGATTTTTATGCCCTGTGAGGGTATCGCTGCACTGGCTTGAGGTGCGAACTTGGTTTTTTCAGGGGCGACTAAAGAGGTAATAGTTTACACCCAGCCCAAGTTTCGATTCGGAACTCCTTAGATCCTAGTTTAATTATCGCCGTTTCAATCATCCGTCTAGACGCTGAAATCAGGCATGACGTGAGTGGTGTGAAGGGAAGTGATCTCTGCGATTGGCGCAGGTATGAAGTCTTTTACCCTAGGTAGCCTGTAAATGACTCATTTAGATTGATACCAAAGGACAGCATTTGATTCTAGTCACCGGCGGCGCCGGCTTTATTGGTTCGAACTTCGTGCTCGATTGGATTGCCAATGTTGGTACTCCAATCGTAAATCTCGACAAGCTTACCTATGCCGGGAATTTGAACAATTTGGCGATACTAAAGAATGACGTCCGACACATTTTTGTGCAGGGTGATATAGGCGATAGGGCGTTGATCAGTCGTTTGCTTCATGATTACCAGCCGCGCGCCATTGTAAACTTTGCGGCAGAGAGTCATGTTGACCGTTCAATTTATGGCCCCGAGAATTTTATTCAGACTAACGTAGTGGCAACGTTTAATTTATTGGAAGCGGTGCGTACTTATTGGACAGCGCTCGATCAAGACCAAAAACGCGATTTTCGTTTCCTACATGTCTCAACGGACGAGGTTTATGGTTCGCTAGGTCCGCATGACCCGCCGTTTACAGAGGACACTCCGTACGCCCCCAATAGTCCTTATTCTGCAACCAAGGCCGCATCTGATCATCTTGTGCGCGCCTACCATCACACCTATGGCGTGCCAACCCTCACGACAAATTGTTCTAATAACTATGGGCCATATCAGTTTCCGGAAAAACTTATTGCATTAATGATTCTCAATGCAATGAAAGGCCTGTCGCTGCCCATTTATGGCGACGGACAAAATGTGCGCGATTGGCTGTATGTTGGCGATCATTGTGAAGCAATTAGAGTTGTTTTAGCAAAAGGCAGAGTGGGCGAGACGTATAATGTAGGTGGGTGGAATGAAATGACCAATCTCGAAGTTGTTCATGCGGTGTGTGCTGTCCTCGACGAATATACGCCCGGCTCCGCATTTGCGCCTCACGCGTCACTCGTCAGCTACGTTAAAGACCGTCCCGGCCATGACCGGCGTTACGCGATTGACGCCCGTAAAATCGAGCGCGAGCTAGGCTGGAAACCGAAGGAGAGCTTTGAGACTGGCATCCGCAAAACCGTACGGTGGTTTCTCGACAATACGGCATGGGTCGAAGACGTAACGAGCGGCAACTACCACACTTGGCTCGCGCAAAACTATGCGCATAGGGGGCCGACGTGAAAGGCATCATTCTGGCAGGCGGATCCGGCACCCGCTTGTATCCTGTGACCCACGCGGTCTCCAAGCAACTATTGCCGATCTATGATAAGCCAATGATCTATTACCCGCTGTCCACGCTCATGCTGGCGGGGATCCGCAAAATCTTGGTGATCTCTACTCCTCAGGATACACCCCGCTTCGAGCAGTTGTTGCGCGATGGTAGCAAATGGGGATTGGATGTAACTTATGCCGTGCAGCCTGAACCCGCCGGTCTGGCTCAGGCGTTCATTATTGGCCGTAGATTTATCGGCAATGACCCCTGCGCCTTGGTTCTCGGGGATAACATCTTCTACGGCCATGATTTGACCCCACAATTAATCGCGGCCACGCGAAAGGAGCAAGGGGCCACGGTGTTTGCTTATCCGGTGCACGATCCAGAACGCTATGGTGTGGTAGAGTTTGACACGTCCGGGAAGGTTCAAAGTATTGTGGAAAAGCCCCAGGCACCCAAGTCGCGCTATGCGGTAACGGGCCTCTATTTCTATGATAACCAAGTGGTGGAGATCGCTCGGTCAATTAAGCCTTCGGTGCGCGGCGAATTGGAAATCACTGATGTAAACCGGTGGTATCTCGAACAAGGATCGCTGGATGTTCAGGTGATGGGGCGCGGCATGGCTTGGCTCGATACGGGCACCCTCGAATCCTTGTTGGAGGCATCGCTCTTTATTCACACTATTGAAAAACGCCAAGGCTTGAAGATCGCCTGCCCTGAAGAGATTGCCTACCGCAAAGG
>JANOTC010000116.1:0-2765 GCA_031416175.1 Gammaproteobacteria bacterium | reverse complement strand
CCGTGGTGGGCCCACACACCTTCAATTTTGTCGATATCACCCGGATATTGTTGGAAGTGGGTGCGGTTCAACAAATTGAAACACCCGAACAATTACCTGATGCGATTCTGCGATGCCTCATGGATAAAAAGCTCGCGCATCAGTGTGGCGAGGCCGGACGTAAGCGCATCGAACGCGAACGTGGTGCGCTTGATCGCACCTTAAAATTGATCGAGCAGTATTTGAAATAAATTACTTTTGTGGGAGCAGCTTTAGCAGCGATTGGAACTTTCAGATCATAGCAATCTGAATCTTTGCATCGCTGCTAAAGCTGCTCCCACAGATGTTCCCGCAAATTCGATAAATCAGTTGTTGATCAATGCCGCCTCGGCATCGACGCTCAAACTGCGATTCACGTTTTGAACATCGCCAATTTCCAGCACGCCGGCCGCCTGACGCAGGCGCAAGGTGTTGACCAGGAATGCATGGCGGGCGCGGGCATATTCGCGTTGAGCAAGATACAGTTGTTGCTGTGCAATCAACACGTCAACAATCGTGCGTGTACCTACTTCCAGTCCTGCTTCGCCAGCTTCATAAGCCGCTTGTGCGGAAACAACGGCCAAGCGGCGTGCTTCGACTTCGGCTGCACCGGCGGCGAGTGATCGATAAGCGCTACGCGTCGTGCGGGTGATAGCACGCTTTTGCTGCTCGAGTTGATCGGCGGCAATATCACGCTGGTTGATTGATTGACGGACGCGTGATTGGGTTGCAAAGCCACTGAAGATAGGAACACTCAGAGAGATTCCGATCGTACTGCCACGACTGCCATTGTCGAATGACGTGGTTCCCGCTTGCGGTAATGGCAGGAAGACCTCGTTGTCGCCGCTATTGTTGTTATCACGCCAAGTAGCGGTTGCGGCCAAGGTTGGGTAGTGGGCAGCACGGGCAGCAGCAACGTCTTTTTCGGCAGCAGCCAGCGCTTTTTCTTTCGACAACAAGCTCGGATTCGATTCCAGTGCAATGCTTACCCAGTCTTCCATCGCTCGCGTGTCGCTGTTTTCTGGTTTGTAGCTTGCGGCAAGTCCACGGATATTTTCGATTGGCTTGCCGGTGATTTCAGCTAGTGCTTCGCGTGCGTCATCCAGCGTGTTCGCAGCGGTAATGGCGGCGGCGCGGGCACTATCGTAACGGGCACGGGCTTCATGTACGTCGGTAATCGGAGCAAGACCCACTTCAAGGCGTTTATCGGCCTGATCGAGCTGTCTTTTTACCGAACGTTCTTCGGCGCGTGAAGATGCCAGCGTTTCAATGGCGGTCAGCACGTTGAAATAGGCATCAGCTGTACGGATGACCAGGGCATCATTTGCCGAATCGTAATCAGCTTTGGCCTGCGAGGCGCGCAGTTTACTGGCACCGAGTCGTGCATAGTTACCATGATCGTAAATGCTTTGGCGAATACTGACTCCATAACTCTTGGACGTCGACGAGCTGCTGGTGACCGAGGGCGGCTGCACGGTCGACCCGAAAGCCTGTGAGCCGTCGCTGTCGGAATTGCTCCTGGAATAACTCGCGTCACCACTGATTTGCGGCAACAATACTGAACGCGATAGCACGACGTTTTCACCGATCGCATTTTTCTGCGATTCAGCAGCCGATAATTGAGGATCGCTTTGTCGCGCCAATTCATAGGCCTGTAGCAAATCAGTGGCATGTGACTGCGTGCTGATGCCGGTCAGTAATAAAGCTAAAGCGAGTGGGTGCAAACGCATAATGAATCCCTTGGATGTTTAAAGTGTAAAACTGGGTGTGGGTTCTGCACCGCGTAAATACGGTACGTCGGTTTCAAACAGACTTTCTTCGTGCAAACATTCGCCGCGATGTGTCACACGCAATCCATCTTGTGCTGGCGAGTTGCCGCGAATAATAAACATGCGACCATTTGGTTTGAGCCATTGGCCGAAAATTTCAGGAATATGGGTGACTGCGGCAGACACGGCGATGGCATCGAATTGGCGATTGTTCTGCCAGTTGAATACATCGGCACATTCCAGACGGACATTGCGAATGCCGGCGCTCGTCAGCTTTTGTTGGGTTTGCTCGATAAAATCGGCATGAATATCCAGGCTGATAACTTCACGAGCCAGATGCGACAAGCAGGCAGTAACAAAGCCGGAGCCGGTACCAATTTCCAGCACGTCGTCTTGTGAATTTAAATCCAGCGCCTGCAGTAAACGCCCTTCAAGCACGGGTTTCATCATGACTTCGCCATGTGCCAGCGGCAGTGCGATATCGGTATAAGCCAGATTGCGATTTTCAACTGGAACGAAGTCCTCGCGTTGCAGCTTATGCAAGACATCGAGCACGCGTGGATTGAGCACATCCCAGGGGCGAACCTGTTGCTCTACCATGGCAAATCGGGCTTGTTCGAAATTCACTGACATACCTATCGTCCTTAATGCGCAAAGAGCGTTATTTTACGCTCGAAGCGGCTTGGCTGGTGAAAATAATGCCGTATTACTACACCAGCACTCAGTGCCGGAAGTCATCGGGACCAGAGTCACGTTAGCGATATATTCCCGAGATTCCATCAATGGATGCATAAAGTGCCGTCCGGGTTACGTCGTCCGTACGCACGAATAAATACAGTGACCACTTCTTCGGCATGCAGCTGTCGTTCTTCTGCCGTGGGCAATGCTGCTACGCCCACCATGACGCGCATGTGTCGAACACCTTTGAGCATCACGAAGAAATGTTCGGCCGCCTTGCTTGGGTTGGGAATATCGAGA
>JANOTC010000115.1:0-3253 GCA_031416175.1 Gammaproteobacteria bacterium | reverse complement strand
GGCCTGCCTGCTGAGCAATCCCAAAGTCGCGCGCGCTGATAGTTAAGGTCTGCCCGTCTTTCAAAGACGTCGGCCATGCTCGCACAAAAAACTCGCTCGCGGCGACCACGCACACATCGCGCTCCTTACGCTACCCTTTGACTTGCGACAACGTAGCCGCTTTACGGCCACGCTCGATAATGGTGAGCCGATCTCTGTTTCCCTCGCGCGCGGTACACGTTTGCGCGACGGTGATTTGTTGCAAACAGAATCGCGCGACGATATCGAAGTGCGTGCGGCACTCGAAAACGTGTCGACTGCTCACGCGCCCAACGCCATTGACTTAGCCCGCGCCTGTTATCACCTAGGCAACCGCCATACTCATCTTCAAATCGGGCCAAATTGGGTGCGCTATTTGAATGATCATGTTTTAGACGACATGGTGTTAGGCTTTGTCTTGTCTATCATTCACGAACAATGCGCGTTCGAACCTGAAGCGGGCGCCTACGCGCCTGGCCATGCGACACAGCATGGTCATTGAGAGGTTCCCCCAAAACCAGGCGAACGCCTCGCACTGTCATTTGGGCATGATCAGTTTGATGCGCTTGTTTCAATTGACCAGCCCCACATTGCCCTTGGGTGCTTATGCCTACTCACAGGGCTTGGAAACCGCCGTCCACCTCGGTTGGGTAAATAGTGCTGACTCGGCGAAAAGCTGGTGTGCGGGCCTACTTTCCTACAGTCATACCTATTGGGATGTGCCGATTTTTATTCGCCTGCATGCCAGCTGGCGCTTACGTGATCGCGAAGCCATATTGTATTGGAGCGAATTATTGTTATCTGGGCGGGAAACAACTGAATTACAAAACGAAGAGCGGAGTATGGGTCGAGCACTGCAACGCGTGCTCGACCACCTACAGTTAACGCAAGAATGGGCAAATCTCGCACCGTCACATCCACCGTTAATGACGCTATTCAGCGCGGCCGCCACCCATTTTGAAATCGATGCCCGTTCAGCGTGCGCCGCATATTTATGGGCATGGGCCGAAAGCCAGGTCATGGCCGCTACCAAGTTGGTTCCGCTTGGACAAAATGCGGCGCAAAAAATTCTTTTCGAATTAGCGACTGACATTGATTCAGCCATTCAACGCGGCGCCCACCTGACCGATGCCGAACTGGGAACCTGTACGCCAGGACTGGCCATCGCGAGCGCCCTGCATGAAACTCAATACAGTCGACTGTTCCGTTCTTGATAATCACTAACCGCTAGAAGGACTTAAACGTGAAAAAAATGGCACTGCGTGTAGGCATCGGCGGCCCCGTTGGCTCAGGCAAAACGGCGTTGACGGCGGCGCTGTGCCGAAGTATGCGCGACGAATATAATATGGCTGTTGTCACTAACGATATTTACACCAAAGAAGACGCCGAGTTCCTTACCCGCAATGAAGCGTTAGAACCTGCACGCATCATCGGCGTCGAAACAGGCGGCTGCCCGCATACGGCAATCCGGGAAGACGCATCCATGAACTTGGACGCTGTCGATACGCTTATTGAACGTTTCCCGGGCATTGAACTCATCTTAGTCGAAAGCGGCGGCGACAATCTTGCCGCGACGTTCAGTCCCGAATTATCGGATTTAACGCTTTACGTTATTGATGTGGCCGCGGGTGACAAAATTCCGCGCAAAGGCGGGCCGGGAATCACGAAATCTGATCTATTGATTATCAATAAAATTGACCTAGCCCCCCACGTTGGCGCGTCATTAGAAGTAATGGATCGCGACACGAAAAAAATGCGCGGCGACCGGCCTTTTGTATTCACCAATATTCGGGCCGGTGTCGGTGTGGCGGAAATTAAGGCGTTTATTATTGCGAAAGGCGCGCTTTAATTACGGAGAATTACGCCCACTCTTAGCCAACGTATCCGCAATCAAACCCACGCTCGTGGCAAATTGCAGCGAGCGATTCCATTCGTGGATGGCATCGAAGTTCGAATAGGTTAGGAAGGCACGTTGTTTCTTGCCATTCAGTACAATTAATCCCGCTTGCAAATCGCGATCAGGCAAGGCATGTCCATCAGATTTTTTTATCCCTAGGGCGGCCCACTCTTTTAATGTTTTGTGTACTTTTCCACCGAGCAAAGTCGGATCCAGATCTGCCGGTATTTTCACTTCTCGACCCCAGCTTTCGCCACTTTTCCAGCCTATTTTGGCTAGATAATTCGCGCCAGAAGCGAGAGCATCTTCGGTCGAATTCCATACGTCAATGCGGCCGTCACCCGAAAAATCAACCGCGTAATTTAGGAATGTCGACGGCATGAATTGGGTTTGACCCATAGCGCCTGCCCACGATCCTAACATCGCTTTGGGTTCCACATGGCCTGCGTCAAGAATTTTCAACGCATTGAGCAATTCACCACGAAAGAACGTTGCGCGGCGACCTTCATAGGCCAGGGTCGCCAAAGACTGAACGACAGAATACGTGCCCGCCAGACGGCCATAGTCAGATTCAATGCCCCACAGTGCGACTAACATACTACCTGGCACACCGTATTTCGCTTCTATTTTAGCTAATACCGGCTTTAATTCAATCATTTTTTGCGCGCCCCGTCGTATTCGATCTGGCTTGGCGACGCGCTTTAGGTAAACTTCAAATGGCAACGAAAATTCAGGTTGCCGCCTATCAAAATCAATTAACTTGTCGAGTGGCGTGAGCGCTACAAATGCTTTGTCTAGCGTCGTTTCCGATATACCTTTGACAGACGCCTCTTTCCTAAAAGCAACCAACCAGCCAGCGAAACTCGGTCCCATGGCGACAGAAACGGGCGCCGTTCCCTCGCTTTCTTCCGCCATGACAGCCATCGGAAATTGCGACAAAACGGCAATGATCGAGACCTTCACAAAATTCCATTTTGTGATGTATTTATCGCCAGCCCACGATGGGTTCATCTTTAATTTTTTCCGCGATTCTGTGGATAGGTGGATACGGCGAGTTCGGGAACAAGGTTCTGAAGTCGTTTGAGTTCAGCAAAGCGTGTTCCAGGTAATGGATTGGCGGAAAAATATTCTTTTACGCCGTCCGTGATGGCTTGCGCCAATTTTTCTTGGTGCGCCGCATCATTCAACCGCTGCTCTTCCTCAGGGTTAGAAATGAAGGCGGTTTCGACTAACATCGACGGCACATCCGGCGATTTCAACACAACAAAACGTGCGTTTTGCACGGAAATGTTATGCAAGGAACCTAATTTGCCAATGTGCATTAATACGCGTTCCGCC
>JANOTC010000114.1:0-1909 GCA_031416175.1 Gammaproteobacteria bacterium | reverse complement strand
AGGCTCATGGCTACAGTTGATTCTTATTGTGTGCTTACTTTTCCTGAACCGCCCGGTGCGGACCCGCACGCCGGGTGGTGTGGGGAGGGCCGGTTAGATGCCGGCCCTTACCCGATTAGCCATTAGTTGTCTTCCCTCTCTAAAACTGTACCTGTTGCTACTGAACGAGCACCTTCCATTACTTCGAATTCAGCACCCACCGTTAAAGCGCCATAATTAATCTTAGGGTAATACATAAGCTCAAACCTTACGTGTTCCGCTGCCCCGGGCGCTATTTGACCTTGATGTTCTATCGAACGAACAGCCAGCCATTCATTAGTGCCTTTAACCACAAAGTGCGGAGAATACCCTTGCGTGAAGGCGCTGTGCCTTCCTCCATTTGCTTCGCTTTTCATTCGCAACTGAACCAAGACTTTACTCATATCGATTGTTGAATTGGCTAACTACTGAGTAGACCCGAAAGTGAGATGGAATAACACGGGAGATTCCCGTGAGGCACGCATTTTCCAAACACAAATTTACGCATGTTTACTCCGAAAAGATAAAAAAATCGGTTCAAAAACAATGTACTTATGTCGCTACGTCACAGTACATCCTGCCTTACGAGCGTCTGCGGAAAGGCTGCAGGAAACTTTTTCCTGCTTGAGTCCTTGCGTCGTCGCTTCGGTTGAGATACTGTATTAACATACAAATCACTAAGGCTCGTATATGAAAAATGAAATCAAATCTCCGTTTTTACAGTCCGTTGCGAATGCAGTTCGAACGAAAAACTATAGTAT
This sequence comes from Gammaproteobacteria bacterium, assembly GCA_031416175.1. Taxonomy (GTDB): domain Bacteria; phylum Pseudomonadota; class Gammaproteobacteria; order S012-40; family S012-40; genus JANOTC01. The sequence goes on along the minus strand of JANOTC010000114.1, from coordinate 1,130 downwards.
CCGTACGGAACAGGTGTACGTGTCCTGGGCGCATCGCTTCATCCTTTTTCACGGCAAAAAACACCCTCGTGACATGGGCGAACCGGAAGTTAGGGCGTTTCTTACCGATTTGGCGGTCAACAGTGACGTGGCCGCGAGTACTCAGAACCAAGCTTTTAATGCCCTTATCTTCCTTTATGCGAATGTCATTGGCAAGCCTCTCGGCGACATTTCCGGGTCGGTTCGTGCTAAGAGGCCAGCGCGAATTCCCGTTGTTCTCACGCATAACGAGGTGCGCGCCGTGTTGCGTGAATTGGATGGCGTCCATTGGCTCGCTGCCTGCCTCCTGTACGGATCGGGTTTAAGGTTGATGGAATGCATGCGTTTGCGAGTTAAAGATGTGGATTTTGAGCGACGCGCTTTGTTCATTCGCGACGGCAAAGGGGGTAAAGATCGCGTGGTTACGTTGCCCGACGACTTGATCCCAGCGCTGCGGAGTCGGCTTGAGGACGTCCGCACAACTCAAATTTACACGCACGTTCTCAACCGTGGCGGCAACGCCGTCGTCAGCCCACTGGGTGCGTTACTCCGAGGCTGATTTAACGTGTTGCGCCACTAACCTGGCATGTATTACGCCGATGCTAATGCATCCCGCAAGTTATTATCAATGGCATCGAGAAAGGCTTCTGTATTTAAATATTTGTCCGGCGTTACCTTTTCGCCGTGGAGGCACACGGCGAGATCCTTGGTCATTTTGCCGGACTCAACGGTTTCAATGCACACACGTTCTAACGTGTTAGCGAAATTGATCAACGCGGTGTTGTTGTCGAGTTTGCCGCGGTGGAGTAATCCGCGTGTCCAGGCGAATATGGACGCGATGGGGTTGGTCGAGGTCGGTTTGCCTTGTTGGTGCATGCGGTAGTGGCGTGTCACGGTTCCGTGGGCGGCTTCTGCTTCAACGGTTTTGCCATCGGGGGTTACTAGCACCGATGTCATGAGTCCCAGCGAGCCAAAGCCTTGTGCGACGGTGTCGGATTGCACGTCGCCGTCGTAGTTTTTGCATGCCCAAACAAAACCGCCTTCCCATTTCATGGCGGACGCCACCATGTCATCGATTAAGCGATGCTCATAGGTGATTCCGGCGGCGGCGA
>JANOTC010000113.1:0-1552 GCA_031416175.1 Gammaproteobacteria bacterium | reverse complement strand
AAATTAAAGAAACCCATATTTCACCTTTAGTTCAATCTGGTTGACCCTAGACGAAGATTTTCGCTGCCAATCTTGGGTATGGTTTGCACTTAGCTCCATTTCCCATGGCTCAAACGCCAGAAAGTTAAAATTCACACCGGCAAAGGGTCCGCCGCTATTCAATACATCGTAGGCATAACCTGCGGCTGCCGAAAAAAGCCACCAATCCGGGTTACGATGCTGGTATTCCAACGCGAGCGAGTGAAGCTGATGACTGGTGAGCGGCAATGCTTGGAACTGACTTTCTACTACGGGAATCGCACTGACTTTTTCAGCCTCAAGCGCATAACGCAACATCCATTGAAAATCTTCGCTCTGATCCGTCAACAAGACAGTGCCGTAACCAAATAGTGAGATACCACGCCCCGATTGATACTGATCCCTAAGATGGTAACGATTGACCGCCACGCCCACCTGCGCAGTGGCCGCAGCACCGCGCTGCCAATTGACACTTAACTCCGCCCGATCACGTGTTGCGTAACCGACCAATCCTTCGACATAGGCTGTATACGACTCGCTAATGGCCAATCGCGATCGATAGCGCCAAGCCCCGGCGCCGAAGACAGCATGTGCATTGACGCCTATAACGTCTTCGTTTGTCGTAGAGCCCACCGCGTACTCGCGCGTATCATCCATCCAAAGTAGTGTGGCCGTGCCGAACCGCCGAGTTCCGCTAAACTGAGGCGCGCGTTCGGTTGCGATATCCCGTTGTTCGTAAGTAGCTTCGAATGCATTCGCATCCCCCAATAACGCGCGTCCTCTCAACCCAAAGTTGCTCTGCGTGTCAGTGTCTTTCGCTTGTCTTCGTAGACCATTCACTGAAAGATAGGAACCGTGCTCTCTTAAAATCGCATTGCGATTTTTCTCGACTTCGACGCGAACCGATGGGTACTGAGAAATTGCATCGTACTCCTGCAACGCGTCGCGCCATGCGCCACACAACTGCGTCGATCGCGCCAAATTAAGCTTAAAATTATCGTTTTGTGGCTGGTCCGTAGTCAATACGCGAAACTCCGAGACTGCTTCACAGGGCAATCCCTGATCCAACAAGGCGATTCCCCGCAGAAAACGTACTCGAGCTGCTTGCAATGCTTGATCTTCAGCGGAAAGACCCACGTTTACCGGCGATTTTTTTTTGGTCTGCTTCAGCTTAATTGCAATATTTCGTGTGTTCGATTCAATTTGATATTCGACATCTGGCAGCAACTCAAAAAGCAACGTGTCGTAACCATAGCGTACGTTGAGTACGTATTTCTTTAACTGCATTTGCCATTCATTAATGGGAAGTGCGCCTAACGGCTGGTTTGCGCTGATAATGATCTCGTTTTTATTTTCTCTATGGCTCACAACAATCGATACGGGCCAAGTTATTTTCAACTCTGCACCGGCTTCGTTGTCGCGTATGTCCCACTGAAGTGTCGGCGCGGCCGCATAGGAAACGCCAAAACTCACCCATAGCGCCAGCATAAGCGCGCCCAAAACACATAATCTGCGCCTACCGTCCATCCAACAC
>JANOTC010000112.1:0-7906 GCA_031416175.1 Gammaproteobacteria bacterium | reverse complement strand
CCCGCCAAATTTGTCCAAGCAGGTACCATGTGGGTGCGTGCTTGGGGCTTGCGTCCAAGGCGCTTTTGACAAAGCTGAGGGTCTGCTCGAATTGGCGGGTACAAAACAACCAGAAGGCGTAATTAAAGTTGGTAATGCGTGCCTGCGGCTTTAATATCACCGCGCGTTTACAATGCTCACCTGCTTCATCAAGGCGGTCAAGTGTGATGAGTAGGTAGCCGAGGTGAGTATGCGCGTTAGCAAAATTATTGTTAAGGTGTATAGCGTGGCGATAGCTCGATTCGGCTAGCTCAGTGTGTGCCTGGGCTTCGTGCACGGCGCCTAAATTACTCCACAGTGTGGCGTCGCTTGGCGCAAGTGTAGTGACGAGGTCTAATTGTTTCTGCGCGTTAGCGAGGTCGTTTCGGCGAAAATAAGCTAGGCCGAGCAAGTGAATCCACTGGGCTTGGTTGGGGTTGAGTGCGAGAGCGTGTGCGCACAGTGTTATTGTTTGTTCGTAGGCGCCAGCAGTAAAAGCGTTTGAGGCTTCTGCGAGCCTTGTAAACGAATTGGACAGCGCCGCCGTCAAGTTCGTGCGTAGCCGCTAAGCGAGGCGCCAAGGCGGCCAAACGCTTCGTCCCAGCGGCGATCCGGGGTTTGCCGAAACGTGGGTGAGCCTGGAAACCAGGGTGATTCCATTTCATTTCGCATCCAGCGCCAGTCGGGTGGAAAAGGCGTTAACACGCGCGAGGGCTTTCCTAAGCCTGCACGTAAGTGAACATTGGTGTTACTGACACAAATGTTTTCGTCTAGTAGCTCAAGCAGCGCTAACATGTCTTCCAAGTGATCATTGTAACGGCTGAAATCGTGCAGAGGGCGATTTGACGCCGATACAAATTCCACGATTTCGCTTGCGATCGGACTGCGTTGAATCAACACGAGCGTCGCGGGCGTGGCGGCTAAGGTGCGTGCGAGCGCCGAAATAGGAATCTCTTTGTAGTAAAAGCCGAGGCGACGACCTTTCGCCTTTACGCCTGCGCGCCAGGTAATTCCAAAATAGGGTGGGGGACCCAATGCCGCCAATTCTCCCCGCATAATCGAAAGCCGATGTGGATTCAATTGTAAAGGCAAGGGTGGCGGTAAGTCTTCAATATCGTTACAGCCCAGCAAAAGCGGTAAATCACCCACGGCGATTTTGTAATCGAAACCTTCGTAAGGGGGTTCGGTATACACTAAATCTAAACAGGCACACCGCGCTAAAAGCGGTGCAATTTTGGCAGTGCTGTGATACGCGACATAGGCACCACGCGCCTTGAGTAAAGGTGCGTAACGCAAGAAAAATAATTCGTCGCCAATGCCCTGTTCTTTGCGGAGTAAAATCCTGCACCCTTCCAAACTATCGGGCAGGCGTAAGAGAGGCGGGCGCATGGACGGCGCATGTTGTAAGCTTGGCCGGTAAAGGTGATGAGTCCAACCTTCGGCTAGCTGGCCGTTTGAAAGTAGCAACATGCCGAGATTATTGTGTGGATCGTAAGACTCGGGGCCGATTGAAAGCGCCTTGCGCCAGCACGTCTCCGCTTCTTTGTAATTACCTAGCTCCTTGTGCAATAAGCCTAGATTATTCCACGCGCTGTCATTGTCAGGGTTCGCTTCAAGCGATTTTATGAAATGTTGCCCAGCTTCGAGCAATCGCCAGCGTTCGTGGAGAATGACGCCGAGTATGTTATTGGTGTCCGTACTATTAGGTGCCAGTTCGACTGCCGCTCTGAGTACGGATTCTGCCTCTGCCTGTTGACCCATTTGAAACAAGGCTGCACCCAATCCGCTCAAAGCGGACGCATGCGTTGGAGAAAGTTCTGTCACAAGACGGAAGACCGGAATCGACTCCGCAAATTTGTGCGTGTCTAAGAGTAATTTTGCGAGCTGAAAATTGGCTTCGATATCATCCGGGTGGCGTTCGGTAACAGTGCGTAAAAGGGCTTCCGCCTCGACGGGCTGGGCTGTGGTGAGTAAATTGAGTGCGAGCCGAAAGCGGGCATCGTCGGCGTCAGCATTCAATTGTAGCGCGTGGCGATAGTGGTTGATCGCCACTTCGTTTTTTTGTTGCTTCTCGGCGGTAATGCCTAAATATAAACAGGCTCGATCCGAGTTGGGCCTGGCGGTTAACGCAGCGGCATAGGCTTTGTCAGCATCATCAAAGCGCTTTAAATCGGTGTAAATATGGCCAACGTTAATTAGCTCGCGATAGGCGTTAGGCGACAGCCGCAGTGCTGTTTCGAAACAACCGAGTGCGGCCGTCAAATCGCCGCTATGGCGATACGCCGAACCTAGATTGTTCCACGCCTCGCCGTTGCTTTTGCTAATATTCACCGCGCGCTGTAAATGTTCGATAGCCTGTCGGTATTCCCCGCGCGCGTCCAATACAACACCCAGCAAGTGAATGGCGTCAAAGTGTCCTGGCGTCTTGTGTAACAGCGTTTCCAAAGTACGTTGCGCACGCGAAAAGTCGCCTAATTCATAGGCTTTCACGGCCGTTTGTAGTGCGAGGGACGCATTAGTGAGCGCATTTCGAGTCATTATTGAATCCTTAGACGACAGCGCAAATCAGGCAGATTTCATGCCGATTGGAAGTTGGGTACATATGAAAGAACGCAAGGCTAACGGTAAAATGAGCGGAAGGCGGGCGCTGGCTCGATTAGCTTGGCGACCATAGGCATGATAACAATGACTCATCAGATTCGTCTATTCCTCACGGCAGTGCAATTCTTTACGCGAATTCCAGTACCAGCATGGGTCGGTCATTCCGCGCAACAACTTGACCAGTCAGCGCGCTATTTTGCGTTAGTGGGCATGGGCGTTGGCGCCTCGGCCGGCATTACGTTGTGGCTGAGCGCTATGGTGCTGCCATTTTCGCTGGCGGTGACGTTGAGCATGTTGGTCAGCATACTGATCACCGGCGCCTTCCATGAAGACGGTCTCAGCGACTACGTTGACGGCATGGGCGGTGGGTACACTCGGGAAAAAATTCTCGCCATTATGAAAGATTCGCGTGTCGGCGCGTACGGCGTTATCGCAATCGTGCTCGCCCTGTTGATAAAGTTTGAGGCAATTTTAGCGCTGATGGGCGCATTTTCGTCGCTGATCGTCGCTGTTACCCTCATCGCAGCGCACGCTATCAGTCGTCTCATGGCTGTTAGCATTATGCTTACGCAACAGTACGTGCGCGACGACGATAGCGCCCGCGCGAAGCCAGTGGCCCAAGGGATGAATTCAATCAGTTTTGTCATAGCGGCGGTTACGGGTGCTGTTGCGACTGGGTTGCTATGGATGGCGGGCGTTGGTGTTGTCAGCCTGGTTAGCGCTGTTACTTGCGCCCTGTTGCTGCGACTTTATATGGGTCGGCAAATGAATAAGAAGTTGGGCGGATACACGGGGGATTGCCTGGGAGCGGTACAACAGGTTACGGAAATTGGGTTTTACTTGGGCATGGCGGCGAGTGTGGGCATTTAATATTGTAGGCATCCCCGCTAGGTGAAGATGCCTACTCCACGCACTTGAAGGTTACGCTCGTCAGGAACTGATTGCTGCAATAGGAATGTATTTCTTCGCTGCCGCTTTATATTCCGCGATTTCGTGAAAATTCAGATAGCGGTAAATATCCGCTTCCATAGGTCGAAGTTTTGCCACCTGCCTCTGGTATTCTTCCACAGACGGTATGTGACCTAAACGGGCAGCCACCGCGCTCAATTCAGCTGATGCAAGATAAACGTTAGCGTCTTTTCCTAAGCGATTGGGGAAGTTTCGTGTTGAAGTGGAAACAACCGTTGCCCCATCGCGCACACGGGCTTGATTGCCCATGCACAGTGAACACCCTGGCATCTCAGTACGTGCGCCTACTTGGCCGAAAATGCTGTAATAGCCTTCCTCCGTTAATTGGTGTTGATCCATTTTCGTGGGTGGCGCGATCCACAACGTGACGGGCACGTTGCTGCTACCTTCTAACACTTTTCCGGCAGCACGATAATGTCCGATATTGGTCATGCACGAACCGATGAACACCTCGTCAATTTTTACACCGGCGACGGCTGAAAGCGGCTTGATATCGTCTGGGTCATTCGGGCACGCAAGTAAGGGCTCGGTGATGGTGTCTAAATCAATTTCAATTATTTGTGCATATTCTGCATCGGGGTCAGCTTTCAGCAACGTAGGGTGGTCGATCCACGCCTGCATCTCATCAATGCGTCGTTGCAAGGTTCGCTTGTCTTGGTAGCCGCTGGCGATCATCCATTTCAAGAGCGTGACATTGGACAGCATGAATTCGATAATCGGTTCTTTGTTCAGCCGAACGGTGCAGCCATTCGCACTACGCTCAGCCGAGGCGTCTGCAAATTCGAACGCTTGTTCCACTTTCAAATCGGGAAGCCCTTCAATTTCCAAAACGCGGCCTGAGAAAACATTTTTCTTGCCTGCTTTGGCGACCGTGAGCAACCCTTGCTGGATCGCAACATAGGGAATCGCGTTGACTAAATCGCGTAATGTGATGCCGGGTTGCATTGTCCCTTTAAAACGAACGAGCACGGACTCCGGCATATCCAACGGCATCACGCCTAAGGCGGCCGCGAAGGCGACTAATCCCGAGCCAGCGGGAAAACTAATTCCAATGGGGAAGCGGGTGTGTGAATCGCCACCGGTGCCGACAGTGTCTGGCAACAGCATGCGGTTAAGCCACGAATGAATGACACCGTCGCCAGGGCGCAAGGAAACGCCGCCGCGCGTTTGAATAAATTCAGGCAATGTATGCTGTAATTTTATATCGACCGGCTTTGGATACGCTGCCGTGTGACAAAAGCTCTGCATGACCAAGTCAGCCGAAAAGCCGAGGCAGGCTAGTTCTTGTAATTCGTCACGGGTCATGGCGCCGGTGGTGTCTTGTGATCCGACCGTGGCCGTACGCGGTTCACAATAGGTGCCAGGGCGTATACCTGCCACGCCGCAAGCGCGGCCCACCATCTTTTGAGCCAAGGTGTAACCTTTGCCGCTGTCTTTGGGTGGGATAGGCCGAACAAATAATGGCGACGGACCGAGCTTTAAAACTTCGCGTGTGCGGTCAGTTAATGAGCGACCGATAATCAAGGAAATGCGGCCACCGGCGCGTACTTCATCGGCGAGCGTAAGTGGGCGCATTTCAAAAGTGGCCAATACGGCGCCAGACTCACTGAGTATTTTGCCGTCAAAAGGGCGAATACGGATAACGTCGCCGGTATTTAAGTGGCTCACATCACATTCAATGGGCAAAGCGCCTGAATCTTCCGCTGTGTTGAAAAATATGGGTGCAATTTTGCCGCCTAGAATAACGCCGCCTTGACGCTTATTGGGTACATACGGAATGTCATCACCCATATGCCATAACACGGAGTTGATGGCAGACTTGCGTGAGGAGCCTGTACCCACCACATCACCACCGTATGCCAAGGGATGGCCCTTGGCTTTTAGTGCTTCGATTAGGGTTAAAGCGCCAGGCATTTTGCTGACTAACATAGATTTTGCATGAAGCGGAATATCGGGTCGACTCCACGCTTCGGAAGCCGGGGATAGATCGTCTGTGTTCGTTTCGCCGGGCACTTTGAATACCGTAACGGTGATTTCTTCCGCCAGCACAGGCCGTCGGGTGAACCATTCCGCATTTACCCATGCATCAACCACACGTTTGGCGTGGCGATTGGTTTTGGCCTTGTTCATGACATCATGGAAGGCATCAAACATGAGTAAGGTCGAACTCAAGCCATCGGCGGCCAGGCTCGCGAGTGAATTATTGTCGAGAAGGTCAATCAGGGGGCGAATATTGTAGCCGCCGACCATTGTGCCCAAGAGTTGGGTGGCCAAGGCCGGATTGATGACTGGACTACTGGCGTCACCTTTGACGATTGCTGATAAAAAGCCCGCCTTGACGTAAGCCGCTTGGTCAACGCCGGGTGGTACGCGGTGGGTGATGAGGTCGATCAGTTCGGCGTTGTTATCGCCAACAGGACTTTTCAGCAATGAGACTAAGGCGGCAGTCTGGTTTGCGTCTAATGGCAGCGGCGGTAAGCCTTGGGCGGCGCGTTCTTCAACATGGTTACGATAGGCCTGTAGCACGTGGACACCTCAGAATGATCATCATAATACGGTGAATTCTACTTGGTTTGAGCCGTGGGTGGTACCGATTCAAAGGGGGACTTGATGCCGCCGTTTGGTGTATCATTGCCGCCAATTTACCCAGCGTAGCGAAACCGTCATGGAGTTGTCTTTTCTATCTGCTATTTCCCCCGTGGATGGCCGCTATGGCGGTCGTTTGGCGTCATTGCGGCCAATCTTTAGTGAATACGGCCTTATTAGACATCGGGCCTTAGTCGAAGTGCGGTGGTTACAGGCATTAGCGGCGCACGAGGGCATTGCTGAAGTGCCCGCATTTAGCGTACAAACACAACGCATTTTGGACGCGATTGTCAGCGAGTTTACCGAGGCCGATGCGCGACGCGTCAAGACCATTGAGCGGACAACGAATCACGATGTGAAAGCCATCGAGTATTTCTTGAAAGAGAAAGTGGCGGGCGTCGCTGAGTTGGCCGGTGCGTCGGAGTTTATTCATTTTGCGTGTACGTCGGAAGACATCAATAATATTTCATACGCATTGATGTTGCGGGAAGCGCGTAACCAAGTATTGTTGCCAACAATGGACGCGGTTATTGCCGACATTACTCGCCTGGCCACTGAATATGCTGCTGTGCCCATGTTGGCACGCACCCATGGTCAACCCGCCTCGCCGACCACGGTGGGCAAGGAAATGGCTAATGTGGCCTACCGCTTGAAGCGCCAACGCATGCAGTTGGCGTCGGTACAAATTCTCGCAAAAATAAATGGCGCGGTCGGCAATTACAACGCACATATTGCGGCGTATCCTGAAATTGATTGGCAACAGTTCGCTGAACGCTTTGTGACGGATTTAGGGTTAGACTGGAATCCCTATACGACGCAAATCGAGCCGCATGATTTTATTGCCGAGCTGTTTGATGCACTGGTTCGCTTCAACACGATTCTGATCGACTTTAATCGTGATATGTGGAGCTATATTTCGCTGGGTTATTTCAAGCAAAAAACCATTGCGGGCGAGATCGGTTCCTCCACCATGCCGCATAAAGTCAATCCTATCGACTTTGAAAATTCCGAGGGCAACCTCGGTATGGCGAACGCCATTTTGGACCATCTGGCGCGCAAGCTGCCGATTTCCCGTTGGCAGCGCGATTTGACGGATTCCACTGTGTTGAGAAATCTAGGCGTCGGTGTGGCGCACACGGTGATTGCATTGGAAGCGACCTTAAAAGGCATTTCAAAGCTCGAAATTGACGAAGTGCGTATTCAGGCCGAACTCGATGCGAATTGGGAAGTATTGGCAGAAGCGATTCAAACGGTTATGCGCCGTTACGGCGTAGAAAATCCCTATGAAAAGCTCAAGGAGCTGACGCGTGGCCGTCGTGTTGATGCTAACGCCATGCGTGACTTCATTGCCAAATTGTCCTTGCCGCCTGCCGCGACTGCCGCCTTGTTGGCCTTGACACCCGCGACATACATTGGAAACGCCTGTGAGCAGGCGAAGGCGCTGGATGCCTAGGCATAGCGCCACATGGTTAGCGCTACATTACACAATGCAGTATTGATATGAACCGAACTCTATTAGCTGAATGGGCGCCGCAAAGCGGTGTTATGTTGACTTGGCCGCACGGCCACGGCGATTGGCGGCCTTTTTTGACTCAAGTGGAGCCGGTGTTTATCGACATTGGTCGCGCTGTCACGCAATTTGAAAAATTGTTGGTGGCGACTTATGACGAAGCGCATCGACAGCACGTGCTGCAACGCTTGGCGGCGGCTGGCGCTAGCATGGATCGCGTTA
>JANOTC010000111.1:0-1745 GCA_031416175.1 Gammaproteobacteria bacterium | reverse complement strand
GCCAAGTGCGCGGTTACGAACATCACCAACTCGGACTCCTCATGCAAGAAATTTTGGCTTCGGAACAGGGCGCCGAGAATAGGCACGTCACCGAGGCCAGGGAATTTGTTGATGTTCTCTCGCAGCTTCTCGCTAATTAATCCGGCGATACCGATTGTTTGGCCGTCGGCCAACTCAACGGTGGAACTGGCGCTGCGTGATATGAGTGAAGGAATGGAAAAAGTTGCGTTGACGCCCGGTATCCCAGCAGTGACATTCGCGACGTTGCTCAATTCACTCACGCTTACATTGAGTGATAAATTAATGCGTTTTGAATCTAATACGATGGGCAACATTTTTACGCTGACCCCATAAGGTTTGAAAGTGATTAGGATTTTATTGTTGTCGGCTGGCATTGGGACTGGAAATTCTCCACCGGACAAAAATTGAGCCGATTCGCCGCTTAGTGCGGTAAGCGTGGGTTCTGCGAGGATCTTGGCTAGTCCGTCGTCACGGTAGGCGTCGATAACCATGTTCAAGTAGGAAGATCCACCCAAAAAGCTTGCGAACAGGCCCGTTGACGCTATTGATGGTATCGTTGGCATGAGTTTTTGCACTGTTGGGCCAACGTACGAATCATTTAGATTCGAGAGCGCTTGATCGTTTGGGAAAAGTGGAATGACTGAATCAGGAGCCCCAGCTACGAAGGCTTCTGGAAACGCGGCCCCCCCATTAACGGCTCCCAGCTTAAACGGCCGTCCAGGACTATACGCCGCCAAATTAATGCCCATTTTCTTCAACGCTTTACGCGAAATTTCCGCAACCTTTACATCAAGTACTACCTGGTGTGGTCCGCCCACTTGCATTAGGTTAATCACATCAGGCGTTGTTGCGTCTTTTTCAGCTGTACCTGCCGTTTTTGACGCGGTGGTATAACGGTTAGCACTCAGCACATAGTGTTTTGCCAGCAGAATGATGGCCTCTACTTTCGCCACGCTGCTCGCCTCGCCGGAAATCACGATGGCGCCTTGTGCAGATCGCACTTCAGGCCGTTCAGCGGGCATGAGTTCGTGGAGTTTATTTTTTAAGCCGTCTAAATCGTGCGTCACTTCTACCGAAAACGTCGTGTATTGATTGCTCGGGCCGCGCTTGCTTGAAATCACCACATTGGTGCTACCCAACGCCCGCCCGACCACATGAATCTTGCGCGATTCGAGCACCACAATGTCCGCAACACTCGGATTACCAATCGAAATACTGTGAATCGCATCATCCAAGACCAGGATTCGCGATTGATTAACCGGAATCTCAAGTTGGGTAATCGCCTTACCGAATACAAGATCTTTAATCGCCGCGTGCGCCATTTGTGGCAACAGCGTCGCACTTACCGCAATAAAGCTCAGCAGCCCAATCGCCGAAATAGGTAAGACTCGTGTAATTTCTGACAGTCGCATTCGTAAGACCCGCTAGTGAATGGATGACACCGGAACGATTTCGATTCGTTTCTTGTTATTTTCTTAGCGTGGAATCCATTCTGTCACCAATCCAACATGGGATTCCGAGGCCTCAGTCACTGTTTCGACAGAAAGTAGCTTGGGGTTGAGCGAGTTTTATGGAGGACTTGCTTAGATAGTGCCCGCCCGAAAACACTATAACATATTGGAATAATTGAATAATATAGACATTTTTTGCGACGAATAGAGTATAATTTCTAGCAGGAATTGTTGAAAAACAGCCTAAATATTGAAATTTGACCTCTATTTGCC
>JANOTC010000110.1:0-2707 GCA_031416175.1 Gammaproteobacteria bacterium | reverse complement strand
GTGGGCGGTGTATGGGCTCGGGTCACCCGAGCCGCCAAACGACGATGGAATCCCGGTGACGAAAGGCGTTTCCATAAAAATATATTCCATGTCTTTGACTGAGGTACCGACGTCTTCGGCCGTAATGTATTGGCCGGCGAGTGAGTTAACGAATGCTCCGAATGCGCGAAATAGCCCTTCGGTTTTATCTTTTTTCGAATCCCCGATGATGACGGCCTTGCCGCCGCCCAAATTTAATCCGGCGATCGCCGCTTTGTATGTCATACCTTTCGAAAGTCGCAAAACATCGACGAGAGCTTCTTCTTCGCTTTTGTAATTCCACATGCGGGTGCCGCCGAGTGCGGGGCCGAGAGTCGTATTGTGAACGGCGATGATGGCTTTCAATCCCACTTCTTTGTTACGGCAAAACACGACTTGCTCGTGATTGTCGCCGTGTTGTTCAATGAGTTCAAAGGTATGTGCCACGTGGGCCTCCGACGGTGCGATTCTATTGACGTAAGTTGCTTGGTTCGGCGGGTATTATCGAAAGGCGGCAGGAGGGGGTCAACCCCAATTAAAAACGCCACACTTTTTTGCAATGTGGCGTCATGTTTCGTCTCAGAATGCGAAGAGCCGTAACTAATCTCACAATGAGACCTTTTTTTAATTAACGATTCTCAATCTAAGTCTACAGCGAGTTTCGCTATGTCCCGATAAATAGGTTGGAATATTGCGTTTTAAATTATGGCGGAACCTATCCGCAGGCGGAGCGTTTATGGAAAAGCACTTTTCGTATAAAGTGTGTGTAGGTAAGTTTGTGGTCGGCCTCATTGGAGTTATTGCTCTGACGGCTTGCACCCGGTCCTTACCAAAACAAGCTTCAGTCAAACTCGTTTTTCCTTCCGACATGCGAAGCTTGAGCTCTGTTGGCTCACTGGTTGTTCCTAGTGCAAATGATTTAGGTCACTTGATCATCAACGTATCAGGCCCAGGCATTAATCCTCCCATTTATTTTGCGTGGAGCAATCACGACGGAGGAAGTACTCCGCCGGCATCATTTCCAATCACAGTTCCTTCAGGGACATCGCGTCTCGTTCAAGTTTTAGCGATTTATAAGGTTCCTGGTACGGGTGATGAACAATTTTACTACGGCGACTTAGGTGGAATATCGACTGAAAACGATGGCGACGTAACGGTTGTGATCAATGAAATAACGACTGTAGCTGCGCCTGGTGAAGGCCAAATTGCAGGCCGTTATATCGATGCTGCCGACGGCACGGGTCCTACGGGTCGATTGACAATGCGCTATAAACCAACGAATGGGCGACCGCCAATGTTTATCGAGCAGAGTGAAATTATCGGTGGATATTTTAGTGTCTTCGCATTAAAAGCCACCGCGTTCGATTATGTACTCGATAATGGAGTAAGCCTTTTTGGCGGCCCCGTCACAGCGGATCATGGCTTCGGAACCGCGCCGGGCGCCGGCGAAGGTGATTTAAGTAACCCAAGTAGTATGCAGATCTATATTCCTTCTTATTATCAACAGCGCGGTGGCGGTACCTACGAACAGCGCGCTCAGGGCCTCATGACTTTTGGTTATTTCCAACCGCCGGGCGGCTCATTTCTTTCTGGCAAGAAAATTTGTTACGGAAATGTCACTTCAAGCCTAAATTATGCTTATGATAACAATGACCTCTCCGACGTCGAAATCGTATTTGATCCGGGCGGCACTGGCTCTTTGGTTGCTCACCCGGTAACCGGGTCTGGCGGAGTTTCGACGGCTATCGAGGTAGCCGATCAATCATGTACTATTCCCTCAGCTACCCGGTTCACGGATTTTCTGTCAATCGACAGCAAAATGCTTGGGGAACGTAGCCGCGCACTCAGTTTCTCCGGACCGTACCGCCTCAAGTACGATTCGCAACAAAACAGACGCGATGCACTTTTTGTAACTTACGGTTCCAATGTAATTCATGTTAAATATGATTATCTCCCTGGAGTTATCACAGGCTCCCGCCAAGGAATCGACGGCACTGATGTGTTCTGGCGTGCGCGTCTGACGGGCGGCGGCGGTGGCGGATACGATGAGGACTACCGAGAAAATGACGGCATCGCTTGTGGTAGACTTGCAGATTACGGATTTAAATCACTTCTGAATGTTCCGGCGGTTGCCACATCAGTAGACGCATCGATTACAAATGTTCCTATCGGTTTCGACCTCGCATTTAACGAAGGTCGCCTTGACGTGGTAATTTGCCCGTACGCGAATTCAGCAACAGCGAAACGGTATTTCCGATCTGGTGCGAGTTACCATAGCTATCAGGGCGGTACTCCTGCGACTGAAATAACGCTTAGTAAAGTCATCGGCAATCCAACGACAGGGCTTCGTGGCGCTAACGGCGCTTGCACACCATTCAAAGTCAAAGGTGCCAATGGCTGGTTGCAGTCGAATAACTGGAGCATTTCCACTAACAATGCATCAGTCCAGGTCAAAATGAACAATGCTTGTTCGGGCACCTTCGGAGGGGGATCGTTACAAGGGGCAGAGGATGGCCAAATAATGTGGGTGAAAAGTACCGGCACCGGCCTTACTTCGGCAACCTTAACCATTACTGGTGTTGTAGCTACAGACGCAGACACGTATACCGTGCAAATTTCATCTTCTTGTGGAAGCCCAGTGACTAGCGATGGAACGTCTACATTAGTTGTTAACACGCCATTAGCGAGT
>JANOTC010000109.1:0-2917 GCA_031416175.1 Gammaproteobacteria bacterium | reverse complement strand
TCCATCAGGCGCTGATCAAAATCCTCGCCGCCGAGGAAGGTATCGCCATTGGTGCTTAACACTTCGAATTGATGCTCGCCGTCAACGGAGGCGATTTCGATGATCGACACGTCAAATGTACCGCCGCCCAGGTCATAAACGGCAATCTTGCGATCACCTTCCTGCTTATCCATACCAAAGGCCAGCGCAGCGGCCGTTGGCTCGTTGATGATGCGTTTGACATCAAGACCGGCAATTCGGCCCGCATCCTTGGTAGCTTGGCGCTGGCTGTCGTTGAAATAGGCAGGCACAGTGATTACCGCCTCGGTCACTTCTTCGCCGAGGTAGTCTTCTGCCGTTTTTTTCATCTTGCGCAGCACTTCGCTTGAGACTTGCGGTGGTGCCATCTTCTTGCCTTGGGCTTCCACCCAGGCATCGCCATTGTCGTTTTTGAAAATCTTATACGGCATCAGGCCGATGTCTTTTTGCACTTCTTTTTCTTCAAAGCGCCGACCGATCAGCCGCTTGACCGCGAACAAGGTGTTCTTCGGGTTGGTTACTGCCTGCCGTTTGGCCGATGCGCCAACGACAATCTCGCCATCGTCCTGATAGGCGACGATTGACGGCGTGGTGCGCGCGCCTTCCGCATTTTCGATCACTTTGGGTACGCCGCCTTCCATGATGGATACGCAGCTGTTAGTGGTTCCCAAATCAATACCGATGATTTTTCCCATGATGTTTCCCCTTATTTCTGAATGTCGCGGTTTGAGCGCGGTGAATTAAATGACTGTGCTGAATGTAGGGCTATTCGGCCGGAATTCAAGCGTTGCCGGGTGGCAATAATGCTTTTGTTTTAAGCCTCGCCCGCGGCTGTTTTTTCCTTGGCTACCGTCACGAGGGCAGGGCGCAGAATTCGCTCGTGTAGCAGGTAGCCTTTTTGCATGACGTTGATTACCGTGTTGGGTGCGTGCTCGGATTCAAGCGCGGCAATCGACTGGTGTTTGGTCGGGTCAAATTTCTCGACCGTCGGATTGACTTCCACAATCGAGAATTTTTCGAATACATTCGCAAGCTGGCGGGCGGTAAGTTCCACGCCAATCTTGAATGATTCGACGGAAGGACTCTCGACGACCAACGCGGCATCCATGCTGTCTTTCACGGCAAGCAACGCATCCGCGATTTTCTCCACGCCAAATTTTTGCGCTTTCAGCACGTCCTCAGCCGAGCGGCGACGGATATTTTCCATTTCCGCCTTGGTGCGCACGAACTGGTCGTAGCTTTCGGTCGCTTTGGCCTCCGCTTCGGTTAGCGCTTTTTCAAGCTCTTCGATTCTTTGTTCGGGGGATGTGAAGGGTGTGGCCGATTCTGCCGAAAAAGATTCGGCGGACGCCTCGGTTGCGGCGTTCTCTATTGGGTCGGACATGGTAAAACTCCAGAAAAAACAAGGTCATGCAGAAACTGAGGGCGTTGCCACCAAATTCAAGGCAAAACGCGTGAAAACGGCTGTTTTTGGCGCAATTTGGTCATGCCACGCGCCGTCGAGCGGCCATTACGACTTCTTCTTCTTGTCTTTGTCGAATACCAGCCAATTCGTCACCAGCGAGATAACGCTGAACATCAGCGAACCAATCAACGCGGCTGTGAAGCCGGTGACAGTGAAGCCCTTAACGATTTCTGTTACGAACCAGAACATAAAGGCGTTAATCACAAAAATAAACAAACCCAGTGTCAGGATCGTGACCGGCAGCGTCAATATCACCAGCAGCGGACGAATGACGGCGTTGACCAGGCCCAGTACCAGCGCGGCAATGAGGGCGGCGAAAATGCCGTTAACCTGTACGCCGGAGTACAGATACGCGACCAGCATAAGCGCCAGTGCGTTGATGAACCAGCGAACGATGAGCGTCATGGAACTGCCTTATTTTTTTGAGGTGGAGACATTAAAGTAGGCGCGATAATAGCGCTTTCAAGCCGTCACCCCCGCAACCCACTAATTTCTGTCGTCATGAGCACCCACACTCCACAAAAACGTATCACCATTCCCGACCTGCGCGCGATGAAAGGCAAGAGCAAAATCGTCATGCTCACCGCCTACACCAAGCCGATGGCGCAACTGCTCGATCCGCATTGCGATGTCCTGCTCGTGGGGGACTCTCTCGGCATGGTCGTCTACGGCATGGAGAATTCGCTGGCCGTCACGCTGGACATGATGATCAATCACACCAAAGCGGTGATGCGCGGCTCCAGCCACTGCGCGGTCGTGCTCGATATGCCGTTCGGCACCTATCAGGAATCGAACGAACAGGCGTATCGTAATTGCGCGCGAGCGACGGCGGAGAGTGGCGCGCAGGCACTCAAGCTGGAGGGCGGCGAGGAACTGGTTGAGACGGTCGAATTCCTGACCCGGCGTGGTATTCAGGTCATTGCCCACATCGGCCTGATGCCGCAACGGGTGCACGAGATGGGTGGATTCAAGGCCCAAGGTAAGGAAGAGGACGCGATGTTGAAGTGGCCCAAGCTGGCGCAGCAGTTTGAAGATGCCGGGGCGTTCTCTGTGTTGATCGAAGGGACTGTAGAGCCGGTGGCGCGAGCGATTACGGAATCACTCAAGGTGCCGACGATCGGGATTGGCGCGTCGCCGGCTTGTGATGGGCAGGTGTTGGTGACGGAGGACATTCTGGGGTTGTTTCCGGATTTCACGCCGAAGTTTGCGAAGCGGTATCGGGATATTGGGGGGATTGTTTCGGAGGCGGTGGCGGAGTATGCGGGGGAGGTTAGGGCGGGGGGGTTTCCTTCACTTGAGCATTGTTTTGGGGTGAAGAAATAGGGGTATGCGTGAGCGAGATTCTTAAGCCGCCAACTAGGTTAGAGAAAATATCGGGTAGCGTTGCTGCCGAATCCAGTTTAGCTATGCTCGCAGCTGCTGACGGCGGAATCG
>JANOTC010000108.1:0-3433 GCA_031416175.1 Gammaproteobacteria bacterium | reverse complement strand
TAGCCAACCTCACCCAAAATGGAATAGTCGGGATTGCTTAATTTTTGTTCATAGCCTATGGAAAACATCGTTCCGTGACCAATGCTAATGGTGGTGTTTGGGTCTTTTGTGACAAAAACGTGATCACCGCCGGTGCTGTATCGCGAATCGAATACAAAGTTACGGTCAATATTTTTCGCGAGCCAGTCTCTTGGTTGTTTCTGTGCTGGGTCTCCACCTTTGTGCCGCCATGTCCAAGATAATAAATTGCTCTTCTCGGATAACGGAGTCGACAAAAATACGGCTTCAATTTCGTAGTCGCCTTTGGCCCAGTTCTGAGTAGTTAGGACTGGAGCTAGAAGAGGCGTAATGACGATGGGAAGAATCAATAGCGGTGAGACGCCGTCCACTGCAGCGTAAAGCGTGCCGGTAAGCCATGCGAAACGATCTGCCGCAAATTCCCAATGTTTCTCAGTTGACGAGGGTTTACCCCAAACCTCTGATAGTTGTTGTAGTGTCGCGGCCACTTCCTTTTTGGCAAGATGATCGGGATGAAAGTTTTTTACCGTGGAAAACTGTTCCTCGATTTTGCCTGGCGGCAATTGGAAGTCCTGATCAGACTTGGGGAACTTTTCAAATGGTGCGAGAGATGCGCAGCCTGATGAAAGTAAAAGGGCCAAAGCAGCCGCGACCCATAGAAAGCGAAACATATCATCCTCTCAAAATCTAAAATCGGTGATCTTATTTATTTGCTAGCGGCGCCAAACGTAGTAAAAGTGACTATTCCGAGAACCCAATTTAGCTAAGAGCTCAATTCCTTCTTCTTCCCCCGAAAAACCGCGATCTCATCCCGCTCCGGATAATTCAGTTCCAGAATTCGCAGTGTGTCTTCGGCAAGATCATCCAGCGCCAACTTGCGATAGGCTTGCACCGTTACCACCAGCGCATCTGCGCAGGAGGGTGTGCGCTGAAAGCGTTCCAGCACATATTTCGCCCGATTAAGTGCGGCAACATAGGCGCCGCGTTCCATATAATGTTTCGCCGCGAAAATTTCGCTACGTGCTAAATTGTTGCGCAAATACGCCATGCGCTCGACGGCGTCTTCCGCATAACTGCTATTGGGGAAACGTTGCACCATTTCTGCAAAATATTGAAACGCGCGGCGGGCTGAATCGGTGTCACGTTTTGCCGGATCTTGACCGGGGAAACGGTCGAACCAGCTCCGTGTCAGGTTGAACTTAATAACGCCTTTCATGTAATACGCGTAGTCCACTTTGGGGTGGCGCGGATAAAGCTTGATGAAGCGGTCTGCCGCTGCAATGGCCGAATCCGGTTCATCGAAACGATAGTAGGCGTAGGCGATATCAAGTTGCGCTTGTTGCGCATACTTGCCGAAAGGAAAACGCGCTTCCAGCGATTCCAAGCGCTTAATGGCCGTCTCGTAATCGCCCGCGTCTAATGCCTGCTTGGCTTCAATGTAGAGGCTCGACGCATTCTTTTCCTCATCTTCCTTGGAGAGTCCCTTGTCCCCCGTGCTGGCGCAGCCGCCCAGTGCTAAGGCCAATACTGCAAATAGAGCGAGGATTCTAAACAGCTGCATCATGACAAGTCCTTCGATGCCGGCGCGTTGGGGCCAGCGTGGTTAAGCCAAATAGTATAAACTGTTCCACCTTTTTTCGGGATATATCGGACTACAAAGGACACTATGACGCAACAGGTGCAAACGGCCACGGTTCCGGTCGAGAGTGCCGGCCAACGCTTTGACCAAGTGCTGGCGCAGCTTTGGCCCGATTTCTCCCGCACGCGGCTACAGCAATGGCTCAAAGAAGGTAAGGTTACTCTAGACGGCAAAATTCCCAGAGGCAAAGATAAAGTCTGGGGCGGCGAGTGTATTGCCTTGGCCGTCGAGGCGGCGCTGGAAGATACCGAAGCGATTGGCTGGGGTCCGCAAGAGCTTCCGGTCGACGTGGTCTATCAAGATGAGCAAATCCTGGTCGTGAACAAAGCCGCTGGCGTTGTTGTTCACCCTGGCGCAGGAAATCGCGAGCTCACGTTGGTGAACGCCTTACTCCATCGCTTTCCAGAATTGGCAAAAATACCCAGGGCCGGGATTATTCACCGCTTGGACAAAGACACCAGCGGACTCTTGGTGGTTGCCCGCTCGCTGGCGGCCCATCACGGGCTAGTAGAGCAAATCCAGGCACGTGAATTCGAGCGGGAATACCGCGCGGTCGTGCTCGGCATTATGACCGCAGGCGGTACCGTAGATGCGCCGATTAATCGCCACCCGGTACACCGAACGCGCATGGCGGTTTCGGAAGGCGGGCGCGAGTCGGTTACGCATTACCGCGTCATGGAGCGGTTCCGTATTCACACCTATATTCGACTCAATCTCGAAACCGGGCGCACCCACCAAATTCGCGTGCATATGGCGCATGTCGATCACCCCTTGGTTGGCGATCCGACCTATGGCGGTCGATTGCGTTTGCCGCGGGGTGCCTCGCCGGAATTGAGCGAAACACTGCGCGGGTTTAAGCGACAAGCCCTACACGCGGCGGCGCTGGGGCTAACACACCCGAAATCGGGAGAGACCCTGCGTTGGGAAGCGCCCGTTCCCGACGACATGCTCAATCTTTTGGCCAAGTTGCGCGAGGATAATGTGGCGCATGGCGATTGATTTTTCCGCCACGCAACTGACCGACGCACTCATCCCGGATTGGCCCGCTCCCGCCCATGTGCGTGCGCTGAGCACCACCCGGGCAGGCGGCGTGAGTGACGGTCCGTATCGGTCGCTCAACCTCGCCTTGCATGTGGGCGACGTTGAAATGGCCGTAACGGAAAACCGTCGACGTCTTCAGGCGGCGTGTGGACTGGAGCAATCGCCAATGTGGTTGTCACAGGTTCACGGGATAACGGTTGTCGACGCGAAGGATGACAGCGCGCAGCCACCCCAAGCCGATGCTGCTTTTTCGAGCCGCCAAGGCGTGGCTTGTGTTGTGATGACAGCAGATTGCCTGCCCGTGTTATTGACCGACACGGCGGGCACTTGCGTTGCCGCCGCCCATGCCGGATGGCGCGGGTTAGTGGACGGCGTGCTCGAAGCAACGGTGGCGCGCCTGCCGGTTGCGCCCGCGCAGATTCTGGCCTGGCTCGGACCGGCCATTGGACCTGGCGCCTTCGAAGTCGGCCCGGAAGTTCGCGCTGCCTTTATCGCCAAAGATGCCGAAGCCGCAGACGCCTTTATCGCCGGTCAATCCGGACGTTGGATGTGCGACCTCTACATGCTGGCGAAGCTGCGTTTGGCCGCCATGGGTGTCACGCAAATCTACGGCGGCGGTCTGTGCACGCACAGTGATGCGACGCGTTTTTTTTCCTATCGTCGCGACGGCGTCACAGGCCGCATGGCGAGTTTAATATGGCTGACGGCTTAGGTTCTTAGTTCATGAGCACATTG
>JANOTC010000107.1:0-5586 GCA_031416175.1 Gammaproteobacteria bacterium | reverse complement strand
GGGTGGCCATGTAAATCTCGGCCATTATTAATCCGCTGCGCTGGCGAAAGCGGTCTTCGTCGGGCAGTTGTGCAAAGGCGGTGTTGTAGTATTGGCGAGCACGTTGAGTTTGGAAGCGAAGCAATTCGACTACGGCAGGCGATGTTTCTTTTGCCGAGAGGTCTTTATTGCTAACGTTAAAGCGCGCGAGTTCGTCTTGGGGAAGGTACACGCGACCACGTTGCGCGTCTTCCTTTACGTCACGGATGAGGTTGGTTAACTGAAAAGCCATGCCTAAGTCATGCGCATAGCGCAGGGTTTGGCGGTTTTCGTAACCAAATATTTCGGCTGACATTAAGCCCACAATGCTTGCCACGCGATGGCAATACAGTGAAAGCTCTTTGAAACTGGGGTACGTATCAAAATTTAGATCCATTTCCATGCCGTCGATCACTTCCAGCAGGTGTTCCGCCGGAATTTGGTGTCGTTGGATAGGGCCTTGCAGCGCCTTGGTCACGGGGTGGGTGGGCTGGCCAGCGAATAGCCGTTGGATTTCATCACGCCACCAAGCAAGCTTGTGACGGGCTATTTCTGGGTCATGCCCCTCGTCGACGACGTCGTCAACTTCGCGACAAAACGCGTAAAGTGCAATTATAGCACTTCGTTGCGGTTCTGGTAGGAAACGAAAGCTATAGTAGAAACTCGATCCACTTTTAGCCGCTTTGTCTTGGCAATATTGGTCAGGCGTCAAGGATGTAAACTCCATGATGGCCAGTTAGCGTTTGCAAGCACATAAGATACAAGAATGACAGCTAGGGTGGTCAAGTTGCTGTGTAGCCCTGTTCCTTGGCTGGTAAAAGAAGGCATGTTGCGCCAATTGCATAGACGGTGTGTCGGAAACCGGAGATTCTAGACGTGTGCTGGATGTGCTGTCAAAGGTTCCGTTGCGTTGGACTTTATTTTGGGGTTTCTGCTAGGGCTGTAGTCCACTGTTAAAAATGCGTCGAAAGGTGAGATTAATCCGAGGGTTAGCGAGAGTTTTTAGCTTGGGTAAGCTGTGTTGCCAATGTAATTGTAGCGTTCCCGCCATGATTAATACGCTGCCATGCGCCAGTTCGATTCGGCGCGTTTCCCCGCTTCCCTTGTGGCGAAACAAGAATAGGCGAGGTGCGCCAAAACTGAGCGAGGCGATGGTCGGTTGCGTGCCCAGTTCAGGTTCTTTGTCGCTGTGCCAGCCCATGGAGTCTTTGCCGTCACGATAGTAATTTCCTAACACGCTGTTGAATTGTTCTCCGCTGGCCGCTTCTACACGCGCTTTCAATTCTAACAATAAGGGCGTCCAGGGGTGCGGCTCATGTTTCACGCCAGAGTAGCGATAGATCGCTTCGGGATCGCCGTACCAGCAAATCAAACGCGGTGCCGCGACGGATTTGCCAAACAATTTGTAGTGTTCTTGGGTCCAGGCCAAGCTTTGCTGAAGTTGGCTGAAATACGTGTCGGCCTCAACGGGTAAGAAAAAGGTTTGGTCTAAGCGTGCTAAGCCGTCGTGTTCAATGCATGTTTGCAGCATGGCGATGGCCTCTCACGCGCTGGGCGGATTGCTTCGGAGCGCGGTAGTCACGATTTTTAGCCAATCGCGCCAGCGTCGGCGTGGGCGTGAGAATACGTCGTCGTGTTGTTGCGCGAGTTGGTCAAGAATACTCAAGCCACCACTGACGATGGCACGCAACTCCCAGCCGAATCGCCCGGGTATGTTCCAGGCGAGCGGTGCGCCTTGTAGCATGAGCGCGCGCGCTTGTATAACGGCGGTGCTAAATGCATTGCGCATGGCGGCATCGGTTATTCGATCACGAAAATGGAGTTCGCCCACGTTGCTGGCTTGCAATAAATCTTGGGGCAAATAAATGCGGTCCATTTCGTGATAATCCTGTGCCATGTCTTGCAGGAAATTGATTAATTGCAGAGCGCTGCAAATGGCGTCTGAATCGGCCAAATTACGCGGGTTTGCCTGATTAAAAAGGTGCAACATGAGGCGTCCGACGGGGTTGGCGGAATGCGCACAATAGGTGAGCACGTCGGCGCTGTCGGCATAACGCTTTTTAGTTACATCTTGTTCGAATGCCGTGAGTAAATCGCGAAATAATTGCAGGGGTAAGTGATAGTGGGCGACGACGTCAGCTAAGGCAATAAAAAGGGGTTCGGTGCTGGCTTTGCCTTGGCTCAGTCCGTCGATTTCGGCGCGAAATTTGGCGAGTTGCGCGAGCCTTTCTGTTGCGGGTAAATCCCCTTCGTCTGCATAGTCGTCGGCGCGACGAGCGAAGGTATAAATGACGGCAACGGCAGGTCGTACGTTTTTCGGTAAGAGTATGGAGGCGACTGGAAAGTTTTCATAGTGAGATTGGGCGAGTGCGAGGCAAGCATCGTAGGCGGACGCTAATGTTTTTGGTGAATAAGGGTTTGCGGCGAGGTTCAAGGCTTTGCTCAAGCCTGTATCCAAGGTAATGCTTCTGCGGGGCTGTGGATCATGCCATTGGCGCCCCAGGGAATTTCGCGTTGTTCCAAGGTGGTGATGAGCGCATAGGCCAGGTCGGGTGCCGTGTCGGCTAGCGTTCCATCGAGATCAAATAATACGGCCTGGGTGCGCGATGGTTGAGCGAGCATGACGGTGGATTATTGTTCGCTACGTTGGCAGGTAGCGAGATAATTGACGGAGACGTCGCGGACTAACGCATAGTGGCGCGTTATTGGGTTGTACGACATGCCGCTGACATCAAGCAAGTCCAAACCTGCTGCGCGTGACCATTGGGCGAGTTCGGAAGGGCGAATGAATTTGCGGTAATCGTGCGTACCTTTGGGTAGCATGCCTAGCACATATTCTGCGCCTATGATGGCTTGTACGTAAGACTTCATGTTACGGTTTAGTGAAGAAAAGAAAACATGTCCGCCGGGTTTTACTAAGCGGGTGCAGGCTTGAATGACGGAAGCGGGGTCGGGCACGTGTTCGAGCATTTCCATGCAGGTCACTACGTCATAGGTGCCGGGGCGTTGCGCGGCGAGTTCTTCGGCAGTGATGAGCAAGTAATCCACGTCGACATGGCTTTCTAGGCGATGAAGTTGGGCGACTTCGATGGCACCTTGAGCCATGTCGATGCCGGTGACTTGCGCGCCTGCCTGCGCGAGTGCTTCGCTTAATATGCCGCCGCCACAGCCAACATCCACGACGTGTTTCCCATGCAAGGAGACGTGGTCTTGAATGTAACGTAAACGCAACGGGTTGATGTCATGGAGGGGTTTAAATTCACTCTGTTTGTCCCACCATCGAAAGGCGATTTCGTCGAATTTAGACACTTCCGCGCGGTCGATATTCACATTACGGGCTGAGTCACTCATGCGCTTACCTTTGCACTAATCTTTGAATGCCACTCGGCGGCTTTGGTACGCACGGCGGCTTCGGAAAGGGTGGTCAAAATGGAATCCTGGACGACACGACGGCCTGCTACCCATACGTCGGTGACGTGTTGGCGACCGGCGGCGTAGACAATATGTGAAATGGGATGATACACCGGTTGTAAGTCGATACTGCTTAAATCCATGGCGACTACATCGGCTGCTTTGCCTACCACTAAAGAACCAATGTCAGCGTCGAGTCCGAGGGCTTTGGCGCCGTTTAAAGTGGCCATGCGCAAGGCGGTGTGGGCGGGAATGGCAGAGGCATTGTTCGCGACCACTTTTCCTAGCAGCGCGGCGCTACGCATTTCGCCGAACATGTCTAGGTCGTTATTGCTGGCGGCGCCATCGGTGCCGAGCGCGACGTTTACACCGGCTTTTAAGAGTGCATCGACTTGGCAAAATCCGCTTGCCAGCTTCATGTTAGATTCTGGGCAGTGCAACACGTGTACGCCTAGCTCGGCACAGCGATCTATTTCATGGCTAGTTAATTGTGTCATGTGCACGGCTAATAGCTTAGGACTTAACAGGCCAAGATCTTCTAAGCGCGCCAGGGGGCGTTTGCCATGCACGTGATTGCTTTGGTCTATTTCACCTGCCGTTTCATGCACGTGAATATGAATGGGTATATCTAACTCGTCCGACAATGTGCGAATGCGTTGCAAGGGCGCGTCGGAAACCGTGTAGGGCGCGTGCGGGGCGAATGCCGTGGTCACTAACGGGTGGCCTCGGTAACGGTCATGCAGTGCGATGGCTTTTTCGATGTATTGATCCGTATTGGCCGCCCAGGCGGTCGGGAAATCAATAACAATGAGACCGGCACAAATGCGCGCACCCGCCGCGATGGCCGCTTCTACCGCTTGATCCGGGAAAAAGTACATTTCATTGATGCAGGTGACGCCGCCACGCAAGGACTCGGCTAGCGCGAGTTGCGTGCCGTCGTAGACAAATTCCGGGCCGACCCAGCGGGACTCGGCGGGCCAGATATGGTTTTGCAGCCATTCCATCAGTGGAAGATCGTCAGCAATACCGCGTAACAAGGTCATGCTGGCATGGGTGTGGGTGTTGACCAGGCCCGGAATAAGGGCGTGGGTGGGCTTCTCGACGACGTGTTTGGCCTGATAGCGCGTGCGTGCTTCGACGGTCGGCAGTATGTCAATGATGCGGCCTTGATCAAGCGCCACGCTGTACGCGTCAAGTACAGTATTGTCCGGTTCTATGGGGATGACCCAGCGGGCGTGAATGAGGGTATCTATCGTCGGCATAACGGGGCTACAGTCCAGTGCAATTGCAAGTGGGTGACAAGTATAACGCTAATTCAGGCCGAGAGCGCCTGCCGAAGTGGCGCGGTTGTTTGATATGATGGCGGCAATTTCTGGAGGACTCGTATAGTGACAAGCCAAGACGCAAGCTACGACACCATTCGCGCCGTTGAGTGGCATGACGGCGTGTTAAAACTGATTGATCAACGATGCTTGCCCGCGCGCTATGAAGTGCTGAGTTTTGAACGTGCGGCCGACGTTGCCCAAGCGATTACCGACATGGTGGTGCGCGGGGCGCCTGCCATCGGCGTGACGGCGGCGTATGGTGTGGTGTTAGCGGTGCAAGAATGTTATGCCCGATCCCCAGCCAGTTGGAAATCGGACGTTCCCGCGTTACTTGGGCTATTGCGGCGCTCGCGACCTACCGCTGTGAATTTGTTTTGGGCCTTGGATCGAATGGAACGGGTGATGGCGCCGCTTCAACAAGATCCGCTGCCGATGCTGCTGGCCGAGGCAAAAGCGATTCACGAAGAAGACATTGTCGCGAACCGACGGATGGGAGATTTAGGTGCGGCGTTGATGGATGAGGTCGGTTGTGTACTAACACATTGCAATACAGGCTCTTTGGCGACGGGCGGATACGGAACGGCGTTGGGTGTGATACGCAGTGCCTGGAGTGAAGGGCGCATTGATCATGTTTATGCCGATGAAACCCGTCCTTGGTTGCAAGGGGCGCGTTTAACGGCGTGGGAATTGGTGCAGGATTCGATACCCGTAACGCTTATTGTGGAGGGCGCGGCGGCTTCGTTAATGCGCACCGGAAAAGTGAAATGGGTGATTGTTGGAGCGGATCGCATAACAGCCAATGGGGATGTTGCGAATAAAATCGGTACCTACG
>JANOTC010000106.1:0-3490 GCA_031416175.1 Gammaproteobacteria bacterium | reverse complement strand
AGCCCGTTGTGCTCTGCGAACAAATAGAGCCGATGTAACTCGCCCCACACCTGGTCAGGTTTGGGGCCGTAAATTTGATAGATACGCAGCAGAACCGTTCCTAAACACTGCACGGAACGTTGTAGCGCGACGACCAAAGTTTTTCCGTCTGTTCGCTGATTGAATCCTGAAACGCTCTGTTCCACGACTATCTTATACGCGCTGGCCAGCTCCCACTGTAGCTCCTTGGCAAGCTCGGCAATTTTCTGATTTTTTGTCGAGAGGGGGAACGCTTGACCGACGAAATGGCGATCCAGTGCCGAACTCACATAATTGAGCGGAACACGGAACAACTCGGCAAGCTTCAATCGCTGTTCAGCTGGGATGCTGGTGCGATTGATCTCTGCCAATGCTTTATATACCAGACGCGCCGTTTCGCCGACATGGGCGGTCGGCAAGTCAGCTATCCATTTCTCCGCGTCCCGAACGCGTAAATAGGGCGAATTCGTTGCAGGCAACGTTTGCTTAGGGACGTAAAGACCTAATAGGCTCTTTTCTTCTGACACTGGGACTCCTTAGCCATTTCCATGCGGGCGCGAGGATAACCCGTTTGTCGGTACTGACGCGAAAAACTTTACCCACATGATGACAGTTCCGTGGTGTTCCGCTTAATTGCCGCACGCTCAACCGATGGGTATTTTATGCGCTTCACCTTCTATTTCGCGCACTAATTGCGGTACTAAAAATCCAGGCAGCTGACAGCGTAACGCGGCGACGATTGCCACGGCCTCATCTTCCGGTATATCAAAATGCGCAGCTCCCTGCACCGGGTCGAGCAAATGCAAGTAATAAGGAAAAACACCTGCGTCGAAGAGTGCTTCGCTTAACTGGGCTAACGACTCCGCACTGTCATTAACGCCACGCAGCAGTACCGTTTGATTGAGCAGTTCGACACCTGCTTTTTTCAAGCGCGACAAGGCGGCCACCACGTCCTCGTCAATTTCATTGGCGTGATTGGTATGAATAACCACTGTAGATTTTAAACGTGTCGAAGAAATCCAAGCCAGTAAACGATCATCAACGCGTTGCGGCAACACCACGGGGAGCCGGGTGTGAACGCGCAGGTATTTGACGTGCGGCAATGCGGCCAATTGCTCGACCAAACGCGCGAGTTTATGGTCCGCTAATGAAAGCGGGTCACCTCCGCTCAAAATAACTTCACGAATCGACGGTGTAGAGCGGATGTACTCAATCGCGTTTTTCCAGTCGTCACTGGCCGCGTTGGCTTCAGAATAGGGAAAGTGGCGTCGAAAACAGTATCGACAATGCACAGCGCACGCACCCGTTGTTACCAGCAGAACGCGACCGAAATATTTCTGCAAAACGCCGGGCATTTTGCTCGCTGAGGTATCCCCAACCGGATCTTTTCGAAATCCTGGTGAATCAATCAACTCTGCCATAACGGGTAAAACTTGCAAAAGCAACGGATCGTTTGGGTCGCCCCGGCGAATGCGATTTAAATACGGGCGAGGCACACGCAGGGCAAATTCGCCGGAGGCTTGATGCGCCTTATCGATGAAGTCAGCCGGCAAATCTAACAGGCGAACCAATTCTTCGGGCGTACGTACCGCATTGGCCAGTTCACTTTGCCAAGCTGAGGTCTGCCACACAGTGGAAATTCGGGGTATCATGTCAAGCTTTTAGACGGGCACATTGGCGGCGAGGTCTCATTATGGCGTCATATAGTACAAATGAATTCAAGAACGGTGTAAAGATTCTGCTCGACGGGGATCCTTATGCGATCCTTGAAAATGAAATGGTCAAACCCGGTAAGGGTCAAGCATTCAACCGCGTTCGCGTGCGCAATCTCAAAAACGGTCGCGTCGTTGAGAAAACGTTCAAGAGTGGCGATACCGCTGAGGCAGCCGACGTAGAAGATGTTGAAATGCAATATCTCTACAACGACGGCGAAACCTGGCACTTCATGCAAGTTGAATCGTTCGAGCAGCTCGGCGCGAATGCGGACATTGTAGGCGAAGCCGCGAAGTGGATCAAAGAGCAAGATATTTGCGTGGTCACACTGTGGAACGGTCAGCCCATCGGTATACAGCCGCCCAATTTCGTTCAGCTCAAAATCGTCGATACCGACCCCGGCATGCGCGGAGACACAGCGAGCGGTGGTGGCAAGCCAGCGACCTTGGAAACAGGCGCCGTCGTCAAAGTGCCTTTATTTATTACCATTGGCGAAATAATTAAAGTGGACACCCGCACCGGCGAATACGGTGGCCGAGTGCGCGCCGAATAATGACGCGGTGACAAGCCTCAGCTGGGCACCGTCGGCGTCCCTCGCGCTACTACGCCGACGCGCCCAGTTTCTGACCACAATTCGCCAATTCTTTGCTGAGCGCGACGTATTCGAAGTTGAAACGCCGATACTCTCGTGCGCGGGGACCACCGATCCTCATATTGAAAGTTTTGCCACCCAGAGTTTAGCGGGTGGTCAATATTTCTTGCACACCTCGCCCGAATTCCCAATGAAACGCTTGCTTGCAGCCGGAAGCGGTCCGATTTACCAACTCTGTCGCGTGTTTCGAAATGGGGATTGTGGTCGAATTCACAATCCCGAATTCACGATGCTGGAATGGTACAGGCCGGGTTGGGACTATCACCAATTAATGGCCGAGCTGGATGCGTTGGCGCAATTGCTGTTGGGAACCCAAGCGGCAGATCGACTTACCTATGCCGACGCGTTTCGCCACTGTACGGAGTTAGATCCGCACACAGCGGACGCTTCGCAATTTCGACAGTGTGCGCGTCAACGTGGAATTAATTTGTGCGGCGACCTTGGCGACAACGTTGATGCTTGGCGTGATTTGTTGCTAACCCATTTGGTTGAGCCGCGCTTGGGAATGGCACGTCCCGTATTCATTTTTGACTATCCTGCCTCACAAGCCGCCCTCGCGCGAACGCGTGACGAAAAAATTCCAGTAGCAGAACGGTTTGAACTATATTATCGTGGTGTTGAGTTGGCCAATGGCTATCAAGAGCTCATTGACCCAATTCAACAACGCGCAAGATTCGAGGCAGATCGCGCGATTCGAAAACAGGCAGGGCTGCGTAATGTGTGTCTGGATGAGAATTTAATTGCTGCCTTACAGCACGGTATGCCGGAAAGTTCGGGTGTCGCGGTGGGTATAGATCGACTGTTTATGTTAGTCGAAGGCATAAATCGAATTGATGAGGTTGTCGCATTTTCTTGGGAACAAGCGTAGTGCGGTGTCGATTTAGTTCGGTGATCCTTCGCGTTAGTGTGCGTTCGCTGTGGCTTTTTTGTCGGCGGAGTTGACAATGCGTGACGCGACGGCAATAGTTGTTGTCGTCGAGTGAATCAACGGTATGATATAGAAAGAGAATAAATGTCGTATACAAGCTGGCTTGGTTGTTGCTTTGGATAAATAAGGCCAGTACGGATACGGCGCGGTGTTTTAATAATCATTTATCTGCGACGGAT
>JANOTC010000105.1:0-3551 GCA_031416175.1 Gammaproteobacteria bacterium | reverse complement strand
GTCGCACCGGCAAATTTCTGGCGTGCGAACATGAAAACGTAAAGCCAGACGGACTCATTCTCGGCAAAGCGCTCGGTGGCGGATTGCTGCCCGTATCTATGTTCTTGGCAAGGCGCGACGTCATGGATGTATTCACACCCGGCGATCATGGCAGCACCTTTGGCGGCAACCCATTGGCGGCTGCCGTAGGCCTGGAAGCGCTTAATGTCGTGGTCGAAAAGAATTTGCCAGAGCGCGCCGCTATCTTGGGCGACTATTTCGTACAAAAGCTGCGCGCTTTAAAAGACCCGATGATTACCGATATTCGCGGTAAGGGCTTACTCATCGGCATGGAAATTGACTTACAAAGAGCCAGTGGGCGCGAAGTGTGTGATGCGCTCTTACACAAAGGCTTATTGACTAAGGATACCCACGGCAATGTGATACGACTCTGCCCGCCCTTAGTTATTACAGAAGCAGAACTGGACAAAGCAGTAGAAAGTATTGCAAAAGCCCTGGCAACTTTCCACTAACGCGTTGATTAAACAGTTCTTAACCAATCTGCTCTCGCCATCGCGCACGTTGTGACAACTTTCGACATATTATGTCTTGACATATTATGTCGTGGTCGTTAAAGTATGCGACATATTATGTCCGGTGGGCAACAGTGAACGGTATTCGGAAAATTGCAGAAGCACTCAGTGAGCTGGACAGCACAGCCCGGGGCGGCTTCGACTTTGATTACCAGATCATCCCCACTGAGCAGGATGTGTTACAGATAACGCTGACGGGTCGGGAAGAAATTCCAGTCTATGTCACGTTAACGGACACGCAAATTTTGTGTATCGCGTACCTTTGGGATGAATCACAAATCAAACCAGAAACGCGCGGCGAAATGATTGAGATGATGCTGGAAATGAACATTCCCATGCCATTGTCCTCTTTCGCCAAAATAGGTAACCAATATGCAGTATTTGGTGCGCTTTCGGTGCACTCGCGTATTGAAGACATCGCATTGGAAATAGCGATTTTGAGCGACAACGGAATCGACGCAATCGAAGTAATGTCGGATTACTTAAGGTAGAGTGCGGCGCATGAGTTTGTTTAAGAAATTTCTATCCAATGCGCGAGCAGGCGTTCGCGATAACAGCGAAATGCGCGTTGATGCGGAAAGCATCCGGCAAATGGAAGAAGAGCTTAACGTTGTCGGCAAACAGCTTAAGTTGGCACGGACGGAACTCGCCACCACGTTAGGTCGCGAAGCGGCAGAAAAAACCAAAGTGGTTGATGCTGAAGTTGAGATTACTGCGCTGGAACGGGAAACCACCTATGCGCTGGATCGGGGCGACGAAACTTTGGCAAACGGTATCGCCGAACGCATCGCGGACATTGAAGACGTAGTGGCAGAAGCGGTTTGCCAACGCAACACGCTTTTACAGCAAGCAGACAATCTGCGTGAGCGCATTAAGCGCGATGAACGGGAATTAACCGAATTCAATCGCCAAATGCTGATGCTACGCACAACAGATTGTGTACAAAAGATTACGTCGGCCATCAACGACATGTTGGCTGCCGATTCTGCAAAGAATTTTAGTGCGACTGAATCGCTAGAGCGCATCCGCAAGAAGCAACAAGTAGCGGCGGAGCGGCTCAAAGCGTCAGACATTAAAGATGAAGAGTTTCAGGCCAATCGGCTCCGAGCCGAATCGGTCAACGCGGTACTTGATCGCATTCGTGCGAAGCGAGACGCTTGAAAAAGGGCATTACCTCCCCCTCCTGTGCCACGGTTGTCAGCAGCTCCGTGGCATTTTTTTTGGGGAGTAAAGGATTTATCGACCAACGTTAAGAATGTATGCCACCACGGAAGAAAGACCTACCGGAAAAATGGCAACAATCCAGCAAAGCGCTACGCGCTGTGCAAGTGGCTTTCTATGTCGACGAACAAGTACAAAATAAGATCCGCCACGATGCCTGTATGAGCGGTGTGAGTCCGTCCGACATGATTCGAGAAATAGTCGACCTCCCCGTCCACGCTCCACCCAAACGTCCGCGCCTCACTGCTTCCTTTTCAGATGAAGATTACACTGTCTTGGCCAAACGCTATGGCATTGATCCTAATGACCAAATGGAAATACGACGGCGCGTGATGCAAGAACTCATTGAGTATTCAAACGAATAACACCCGCTAAAAACCGCTGTCTGTGTCATTCCATGCGCGCAATGTTATAGTTAAAACACGACTACAACGGAACAGGAGCATTGAATGTCCAACTGGTACATGGTGACACTGGTCGGCGAGGATCGCCACGGCATTGTCGCCCAAGTAACCCACGCGCTGTTTGAAGGCGGCTGCCATTTAGGCGAAGCGTCCATGATTCGCCTCGGCGGAAATTTCACCATCATGCTGATGGCGCGCTGCGAACTTGAAAGCGCGCAAGTAGAAAAGCTCTTGCAACCAATTGCCGATGAACTCGGCTTACGCGTGCACATTGACCCCATTCGTGGCCACCTCCATGAACATCGCATCCCTAACGTACGTGTCACCGTTTTTGGTGCAGATCGCGCCGGAATTATCGCTCAGGTGACAGGGACACTCGCGGACGCCGGTCTCGATATTCTCACTTTAGAATCTGACGTGGGCGGCAGTGAAGAGCGACCTCTTTATATTATGCATTTGGAAGGGCTTACCCTTGAGCCAATCGAAGCGATGCAATTAGCAATCACGCGCGCGGGCCTTAAAGATATTGACGTGCGCGTTAGCGCGATTGACACCGTGATGGGGTAATTTCGATGGCCGTTTTGCCCATTTTGACCTATCCCGACGCACGCCTGAAAGAAATATCGAACCCAGTTGAACGTTTTGACACGTCCCTGCGCGACTTCATTAACGACCTAGAAGAAACACGGCGCGCCGGTCCTTCCGCGGTGGGCATTGCTGCTCCACAAGTGGGTCACGCGTGGCAAGTGGTTATTGTCGATGTATCCACTAACCGCAAACCTGTACCCCATCACGGCCATCTCATCTTGGTGAATCCGGAAATTACAGAATGGGAGGGCATGGAAGTGGGGCGAGAAGGTTGCCTGTCCGTTCCTGATTACACGGGCAACATTGTTCGCGCTCAGCGTATTTCGCTCAGCGCATTCGATCCGTTTGGGAATAAACTTGAATTCAAAATGGAGGGCTTCGAAGCGCGCGCCGTCCAACATGAAATGGATCATTTAGACGGCTTGTTGTTTTTAGACCGACTGGTGAGCCGACGCAACGATCTTTTTTTACGAAAGGCGCAAAAGAAATACCATGGCTAACGAAACGCTTTGCCCGTGCAACTCCGCTCAACCCGCCGCACTGTGCTGCGAACGTTTTCTGTTAGGCGCGAATCAAGCAGAAACGGCTGAACAATTAATGCGATCTCGTTATACGGCATTTTGTCGAAGCGATTTTGCCTATTTAAAGCGAACGCATCATGTCTCTACGGCGCCCGAATATGACAAAGCCACCGAAACAGCGGACCAGCCACAATGGACGGGCTTAGAAATTGTGCACACGGAAAAAGGTGGGCAAGACGACAACG
>JANOTC010000104.1:0-2585 GCA_031416175.1 Gammaproteobacteria bacterium | reverse complement strand
GCCATCCTTGCTTGCCCGAAAAATTCGCAGAGGTGACAGTGTTGTGATGGATGTCCAAAATTGGTGCACCGCCAGATCGCACGCGTTGAAGAATGCGTAGTGCGATTATATTTCGGTTTAGTCGCGCAAATTCAAGCGCTGCCGCATGTTGGCGCAGATAGGCTGTTGCCTCTTGCGATTCGGTCGCGAGTCCGTCATGTCCAAACGCATCGACGTGCGCGCGCAAAATGAGTTGCCCCAATCCGCGTGATCCGCTGTGTACCAAAAGTAATAACTGTTTCGGATGTATTGGCGTCTTGGCGAGGAGACTTTCATCGTGAATTTTGTCGAGGAACTGTAGCTCGGCAAAATGGTTACCGCCGCCGATGGTACCGAGTGACTTCAAATGAAAAAAGTCTAGTTTTGCGGCGTCTAATTGCGCTGTTAGGATCTGAAGGCGATCGGCTAGTGTGGCATCGACACTGAATAATAATTTCCATTCATCGGCGTCGATTGCGTCATCTAGACAAGCTATTTGCCTGTCAAGTTTGTCTAACTTTATTTTGCTCGCCAGGAGATCGGTTTGCCATAGGCTCATGCCACAACCTATGTCATTCCCGACGAGCGCAGGATATAAGCGTTCGCTAGTAAAAAAAGCCGCGCCAACCGGGTAGCCGCGTCCTGGGTGCAAATCGGGCAAGCCAACAACCTGCTGCATACCGGGAAGTTGCGCTGTAGTTTTAAGCTGCTGGATAGCCGCATCTTCGAGCCAAAGGCTGTCCGTCGCAACCAAAGATACGCGATCTGTTAATTTCTGAAAAAAATTGCCCATACTAATCCCAAATTCATTTTTTGAATGACGTTTGGGCGCTGGATGCTATTGGTTCGGCGATAGGCAAAAAGCCATTCACGCTCGAATCGATGTTCCTTCAGGATTCTGCGGCGATACCCATTGAACCGCAGCTAAGAATTACTTTAGGACGTTAGACACCAGGCCCAGAAATAGAGTCGTTTGTTTTAATCTAGACATGTCAATCTCCTTTCATGGGCAGGTTGGGGAAGTGGCGCATAATAGGCGATGCGATTCTTGAAAAGCAACAATTATTTTTTCTATGGACTCAACTTGGGCTCTTTAATCGACCACAACCGCTTGCATACAGGTCAATTCAACTTCTGCACATTCGCAGGCAATCTAAACGCCAACGCGGGGGCGAAAGTCTTATTGGATGAAGGATCGTTCAATACATAGAGCGCGACGAAGGTATCGTTTTGATAAGCTTTGTCTATGCTCACGACCACGCCCATCCAGGTTCCGCCTTCCAACGCGCCATCGCTTAGCAGGCTGGGGTCGCTGCTTTCGTTCACACGCG
The DNA here is from genome assembly GCA_031416175.1 of Gammaproteobacteria bacterium. Taxonomy (GTDB): domain Bacteria; phylum Pseudomonadota; class Gammaproteobacteria; order S012-40; family S012-40; genus JANOTC01. Next base: position 1,236 of record JANOTC010000104.1, on the reverse strand, counting down.
TTTGTCCGTTGAATACTTGCAAACTCAAGGTGTTAAAGGTTCGATTGGTTACGTTGATAACTAAATAGCCGAATTGTGATCCCACTTGCACGACGTTGTCGATCACTTCGCCGGTGAAAAATCCGAGACGAAGCAGCGCGGACGAGAAATCTGCTGCGGCGTAGACGGAGGCGGTGTTAGAAAGGGTGCTATCGGCTATCGTCGCACGTATGACGACAATCCCAGGGGTGTTAGACGTTAGTCTGACGTCCACTTTTCCGCCGACAGTTGTGCCGGAAGTTTTGTTGAGCGTGCCGATGCCTTGTTCGATTGAAAAATTGACGATTGTGCCGTCCGCCACGATGCTCACATCGTCCGCCGCTTTAACGGCGACGCGAATGATAGAGGCGTCTATATCGTTGCTTAGTATGAAATTTACGTTAGTCGCCATGGCGATCGAAATAGGTCGGATCGGGTCCAATACGGCAGTGACATCAATATGGGCGGCAACGCCTGAAAGGCTAGCAGTAATGGTGCTTACGCCTGCCGCTAAAAATGATAGTAACCCCTTGCTTGTGCTGGCGTTGCTTACTGTCGTCAGCAATGCGTTGCTGCTTGACCAAGTGGCATCGGCGGTCAGGTCTTGTGTGCTATTGTCCGTAAAAAGTCCGATCACGTGCAAGTGCGCGGTGGTTCGGGTGCTAGGTAATGTGGGCACGCCCGAAATGGTCAATGCAGAAAGCGTCGCCGGGGTAACAGTGATGTGTTGGCTCGCGCGCAATCCACCATAGCTTGCCGTGACGAGACTTTCGCCTGTCGCCAGCGCCCGAACTTTGAACAGGCCTCCTACATTCTTGACGGAAGAGACGAGCGGTTCCGACGAAGTCCAAGAAACATCGTCACCGAGTATTTGCGTGCTTCCGTCACTAAATTTGATGGACGCTTGAATGGGCGTCGATGTTCCGGCGGCCAGTGTCGACGCAGTGAGTTGTAGGCTGATTTCGGTGGCGACCGCGTTGTTAACACGTACCGATGTGTAGCCGACGAGGGCACAATTTCGAGCGAGTAGGATGCTTGTTCCTAAATTTTGTGCAACGACTCGATATCCATCGTAGGTTCTTTCCGCTAGAACAAGCGCAGGACCGTCAATTTGCCATTGCGCTTGGTTGCTAACATTGAGTGTGCTTCCATCGCTAAAGTTTCCCAGCGCTGTCGCGACCGCGCGCGTGCCTTTCGCCAAAATGAGTGCGCGCGGTG
>JANOTC010000103.1:0-1670 GCA_031416175.1 Gammaproteobacteria bacterium | reverse complement strand
CGGGCACGGTTTCTGCCACTGCAGGGTCCATGCACCGAGTCCAGCGGGTAAAGCGATTACACGGCCTACCCCCTGTGTGCGCGCAACAAGCAATGGGTCGCCTTGAGGTGCATGTAAATATGTTACGGCGTCGGGCTTGCTTTTGACGATATTGTAATTGTCAAGGCTTGGCCAATTCGCGTTTGACGAAATAAAGGGTGGTTTTTTTTTCATCTCAACTTGAATATTGCCTTTCTCAATCGCTTTGCGTTGTTGTTCGACTTCCTGGCGCATTAATCGAGGTAAAACTAACGTGTCCACGACATGCGCTACATGTCCGCCCGTTGCGATGGCAAGTGGCTGCAGAGGCACGGTGTCGGCGTCGGCGCCGACAACCAGGGCGACCAGCACGATGTTTTTCGTGATAAATTTTGTCGCGAGGTCGTCGAATTTTTCGTTTTCGGCGAATCCATCGGTTACCAACACCAATAGTCGCGATGGCGTATCCACGCGTCCCAGTGCGTCGGCCGCGCTCTCAATGGCGGCGCGCAAATGAGTTCCGCCATTGGCGCGCATCGTGCTGGCAGCGTTGCTCAAGGCCAATTCGGGGTTGGCGGTGGCCGCTAGAGGTAACAGCCATTGGCTGGAAACATCGAACGCCATCAGGCCAATGACGTCGTTCGATGTTAATGATTTGGCTGTTTCGCTAATGGCGCGGCGTGCCAAGGCCAAGCGACTGACGTCGGATGGGTCGCCTTCCATGCTGCCAGATTTGTCGATCAAAAATAAAACAGCAGCGTGTGGTCGCGGTAAACCTGATTCGCTGGTGACAGGAAGGAGTTCTTCCAAGGACGAGTGGCGATACGCACCATTGCCAAAGGCATTTGCTCCACCGAGTACAATCAGACCCGCGCCGCGTTTTGTAACCGCGAGATTTAAAGCATCGACGGAGCTTGGAGAAAGGTCAGTCGCTGCTAGATTGTCTAGGATGACGACGGAATTCGCGCTCGCGTCGGCCAGTGCGAACGGCATCTTATTCGGGGCAATGATATTGACGCGGAAGGCGCCGAGGCGAAGGCTTTCGGCAAGGGGCATGGTAGCGGATTGGCTAACATAAATTACGTTGGGTGGTCCGACCACATTAAGGCTGGAAAAAACGGTATTGTTTTCTAGACGGGTATCACCGAGTACATTGATTTGCACGCGCAGGGATGTAGATCCGGCTTGTTCAGGCACATAATTCAGCGTCAATCCCTGCGGCGAATTCTCCCGTAAGTTCGCTGTATCCGTAGCCACTAATTTCTCGTTGGCAAATAATCGGATTTGCCCACTTAGCTCCGCATTGGCTGCCAACGTGGCAGTGACCGCGACGCGATCACCTATGCGGACCACTAGACTGTGACGCATATCTGATACCTGCGCATCGACGCCTGTTGGTGGACGAGACTGAACGAAAAATACTGGAATCCCAGCGTTTTTTGCGAGCTTCATGCCAATACCCGCGTCACCCACCGTTTCGATTCCGTCACTGATTAACAATATTGCTTTTTTTGTTTGCGAACCGGCTTGCCCTGGCGCAGTAGATGGGCGCAACGCATATTCAAGCGCATTTTCCATGTTCGTTGCGTTCTGACCTTTTCTTCGGTTTAATTGAGTTACGTCAGCGGAGCGAAAAAAAGCGGACTCTCTAG